>JBDUDE010000821.1:0-5131 GCA_040003105.1 Mucilaginibacter sp.
TAGCTGCCCACAGCCGAAAGGGAGGGCAAAAAACCATTCTTATAGTAGTTTACATTAACGCTTTGCAGGTTTTTTTGGGTTTGCAGCAACTGGTATTCAATACGGTTATTTACATCGAGTTTCTGATTGGTGTCGATAATAGCAGCCTGCTCATACGTGCTTGAATCGTAGGACAGCACCAGGTTATGCCCCGCAGATATCCCCATTATTTGTTTCAAATAGGCTTGCTTGCTATTAATAGCTTCGGCAGTTTGCTTGCGGCTGGCAATTGAATTATTTAACGATATGGTTGCCTGTTTATAATCAATCTTGTCCGACACCCCAGCCTGGTACCTGTTATAGGCGTCCTTTAAGCTTCGCTTTAACCGGGCAATATCTTCATTTAAAATATCCAATTGCTTTTGCGACAGCAGCACATCAAAAAAAGCCTTGCTAACATCTGATACAACATTTACCTGGCTGCTAAAAACATTCTCCTTATAATACTGGCGCGAATATTTGGCCGCTTTAGCGGCCTGCAACACATCATTATTGTATATAACCTGACTGGCCTGTAAGCCTAATAATGAAAACTCGTCATTCCGGGTACCCGGCGCATTGGTAGTAGTTGTTGATGAACTGCTTGCCGGGCTTCCTTTAAAATAATGCTGGTATTCGCCCGAGCCATTAACCTGCGGCAGCCAATCGGCAAGACTTATTTTTATATTACGCTCATTAATTTGTTCGTCAATTGAGGCCTGCCTTACCGCGGGCTGGTTGCGCAGGGCAAACTCAACGCACTGCTTTAAGGTCACAACCGTGTCGGGATTTGTTTGCGCAAACAAAACAGCCGGAAAAATTATTGTTGTAATTATGATGAACAGGGAGGCAGATTTTTTCATATTGCAGTGCGGCATCCGGTTATTAACAATAGATAAAAGCAAAGGTTGCCAATAATTTTTATTTTTTAGTAAGGATGCGCTAATATGGTTACATTTAAATCGCCTGAAAAAAAGACAACAAAAATTTTACGCAACTATGTCATAAAAACTACAATGAAAGGCCTTTTTTGAAGTTTTTATAAAAAAATGAAAAATAGTGACACTAAATAACTAAAAAATTTAATTAATTTGCCCAATGGGAGCATTATGCTTTTATGGTAATTTAAAAAAGTTACCAACTAAATACAAGATATAACCTAATTCATGGTATTTTTACAAAAAATTTAAGCAGGGTTAATACATGGTTAAAAGACTACATGAGAAAATTGCACAGTTCCAGGATGCCAACCTAATCCGGGAAATGGGCCTATATCCTTATTTCAGGCCTATTGAGTCTGGCCAGGATACTGAAGTATTTATTGATGGCAAACGTGTATTAATGTTTGGTTCCAATTCATATTTAGGGCTAACAAGTCATCCAAAAATAAAGGAAGCATCTAAAAAAGCAATTGACAAATACGGAACCGGTTGTGCCGGTTCGCGATTTTTGAACGGAACGCTTGATATTCATATCGAGCTTGAAAGAAGGCTGGCAAATTATGTTGGTAAAGAAGGCGCTGTTTTATTCAGCACCGGTTTCCAGGTTAACCTGGGGGTATTATCAAGCATTACCGGCCGTAACGATTATTTGATATTGGATGAGTATGACCACGCATCGTTAATTGACGGCAGCAGGTTATCATTTTCAAAAGTTATCAAATACGCCCACAATGACATGGAAGATTTGCAGCGCAAACTGAGCATTTTGCCGGAGGAAGCTGTAAAACTTATTGCCGTTGACGGAATCTTCAGTATGGAAGGCGATATTGTTAAACTACCGGAAATTGTAAAAATTGCCGATAAGTTTGGCGCCAACATTATGGTTGATGATGCGCACAGCCTTGGTGTAATTGGCCATAAAGGCGCTGGCACGGCATCACATTTTGGTCTTACCGACCAGGTTGACCTTATAATGGGCACCTTTAGCAAGTCACTGGCTTCGCTGGGTGGCTTTATCGCTGCCGATGCCGAAACAATTGATTACCTGAAACACCGCGCACGCGCTTTAATGTTTAGTGCCAGTATGCCGCCGGCATCGGTAGCCAGCGTTATAGCTGCGCTTGATATTATTGAATCGGAGCCTGAGCGTATAGCCAAGCTTTGGGATAATACCAACTATGCCATGAAGCTTTTGTTAGAGGAAGGATTTGATTTGGGCCCTACTGAAAGCCCTATCCTGCCGATATACGTAAGGGACAATATGAAAACCTTCCAGGTTACCAGGCATTTACAGGATACAGGCATATTTGTTAACCCGGTTGTGTCGCCGGCTGTACCTTCCGACTCATCTTTATTGCGTTTTTCGTTAATGGCCACCCACACCTTCGAACAAATTGAAGAAGCCATAGAAAAAATCGCGAAAGCCTTTAAAGATGTTGGTGTTACATCAATAAAAGAAAAAATATAAACCGGGCAAAGCCCCAACAGCAATTGTTTAATGCTACAAATAAGCATCGCAGGTACTACCCGGCGATGCTTATTTACATTTAAGTATACAACAGAACCAAATAACCCTGATGAAAAAAATAGTACAGGTTAACTCTAAAAAAGAACTTGGGACGTTTATTGATTTTCCGCACGACCTTTATAAAGATGACCCCAACTATGTTCCGGAGTTGTTTATTGCACAGCGCGACCTGCTAACCAAGCATCCGTTCCATTCCCACAACCAACTGCAATGCTTTTTGGCCTATGACGGCGATAAAGTGAACGGCCGTATTGCCGCCATATTGAACAATGCCCATAACGAGCACAATAAAAAAAACGACGGCTTCTGGGGCTTTTTTGATTGCATAAACGACCAGGAAACCGCCAATATGCTTTTTGATACAGCTACCAAATGGCTAAAGGATAAAGGCGTTGACCAGAAATCAATCGGCCCTGTAAATTTCTCGACCAACGAGGCATGCGGCTTATTGATTAAAGGTTTCGACAGCCCGCCAATGCTGATGATGACCTACAACTATCCTTACTATGCCGGTTTGATTGAAAAATATGGGTTTGAAAAGCAAATGGACCTGATTGCCTGGCATTGGGATGGTGATGGTTATGATGATAAATCAATACGCCTGTTAGGCGCGCTGCAGGAGCGGCTGAAGCGCAACAATATCATTATCCGTAAGGTGAACCTTAAAAACTTTAAGAGCGAGGTTGAAAAAGTGCGCGAAGTATATAATTCCGCATGGGACCAAAACAGCGGATTTGTGCCATTTACCGATGCAGAATTTGACTGGCTGGCCAAAGATTTAAAGCTGATATTGGACGAAAACTTTGTTTACGTTGCCGAGCAGAACAATAAGATTGTTGGTTTCGGGCTGGCTTTACCGAATTACAACGAGATATTTAAAAAGATAAAGCGCGGGCGCTTGCTGCCAACCGGCATCTTTAAACTGTTATTGGGTAAAAAGAATATACAGAGCATCCGCATTTATGCGCTTGGTGTTATTGACGGCTACCGTAAAATGGGCATCGAGGCTTGCCTGTATGGCTCAATCATTAAAGAGTACCGCGAACGCGGCCTTAAACATGCCGAAGCCGGCTGGACGCTGGAAAACAACGTATTGATAAACGAAGCGATTAAAGCCATTAAGGGCGACCCTTATAAAACATACAGGCTTTACGAAAAAGACATATGAAGGAGCGGGTTTTAATAACCGGCGCAAGTGGGTTTGTTGGATACCATTTAATTGAAGAAGCACTAAATAACAACCTGGAAGTTTTTGCCGCTGTGCGTAAAAGCAGTAAGGTTGACCATTTAGCAGGTTTAGACATTAAATTTGCTTACCCCGACTTTACCAATGTGCAGGCGTTAAAGGAAAATATAATTGAAAATAAATACGATTATATAATCCATGCAGCAGGAATTACAAAGGCACGGTTTGCACAGGAGTATAACGATATAAACGCCGGTTATACATATAACCTGGCGCTGGCGGTTAAAGAAAGTAACGTCAACCTTAAAAAATTTGTGTTAATTAGCAGCCTGGCTGCAGTTGGGCCTTTAAATAATTTAGACGGAATAATAACCGAGGAAACTACCCCTAACCCGGTTACCGCCTATGGCAGAAGCAAGCTACTTGCTGAAGAGAAGTTAAAAAGCGTTATCGGTTTAAATTACACCATACTTAGGCCGACCGGCGTGTATGGCCCTCGCGACCGGGACATTTTTATTTTTTTTAAACAGGTAAGCAATCGCATTGAGCCTTATATTGGCTATATTGAGCAAAAGCTCAGCTTAATTTATGTTGCTGATTTGGCAGGTGTTGCGATAAAAGCATTGTTCGCCGGTAATAAGCAGGCCTATAATTTAAGCGATGGCGGCTATTACAGCCGGTATGCTTTAGGCGATTTTACACGCGAAGTGTTAAATTTAAAAACCATTAAGTTTCATTTGCCTGTAAACTTTGTAAAATTAATAGCTATTATATCCGAAAAAGTTTGTTCTTTGAGCAACAAGGCATCGGTACTTAATGTTGAGAAGCTAAACGAACTGATGGCGGTTAACTGGAATTGTGATATTTCGCAGGCAAAAGCCGACCTTGGATTTGCCCCGGCTTATGATTTGAAAGCAGGGATTGCCGAAACGCTAAAATGGTATAAGGCCAATAAATGGCTATAATAAACGTGTACACTATAATAAATAAATATGAAAACTAATATTGCACCGGCTAATGGTAAGTTAGGCATCTTAATTCCGGGATTGGGAGCTGTGGCTACCACGATGATTGCCGGCGTTGAGGCGGTAAAAAAAGGCTTATCTCAACCTATCGGCTCGCTCACTCAAATGGGCAGCATTCGGCTTGGTAAAAGAACCGAAAACCGTTACCCAAAAGTTAAAGACTTTGTGCCATTGGCAAAGCTTGAAGATATTGTGTTTGGCGGATGGGATGTATACTCCGATAACGTTTACGAAGCTGCCACCAAAGCTAAAGTATTGGAAGCAGGTTTGCTAAATGCCGTAAAAGCTGAATTAGAGGTTGTTGTGCCGATGAAGGCTGCCTTTGATAAAAACTACGCTAAAAATTTAATTGGCACCCACGTTAAAACCGGTACCCGTTATGAAATGGCGCAGGAAGTAATGAACGACATTACCACCTTTAAAGAAAAAAATG
>JBDUDE010000030.1:0-5130 GCA_040003105.1 Mucilaginibacter sp.
TTGAATTGCTGCAATCGCAATACCCTAAGCTGGTGGTATCAGGAGATTATAATATTTGTCACCGGCCAATAGATATTCATAACCCTAAGTCAAACGCCAATTCATCCGGTTTTTTGCCGGAGGAGCGGGAATGGATGGAGAACTTTTTGGAGTCGGGCTATATTGATACGTTCCGTCATTTAAATAAGGAGCCGCATAATTATACCTGGTGGAGCTTCCGCGCCAACTCGAGAGCCAAGAACTTAGGCTGGCGTATTGACTACAACATGGCCACTCGCGCGCTTGAAGAAAACATAAAACGGGCGGCCATATTACCTGAAGCAAGACATTCGGACCATTGCCCGGTGTTGCTTGAATTGGATTTTTAAATATTGCAGTTTAGATTTGACAACTTTTAAAAAGTTGTCAAATCTCCTCGTATATTAGTAATTATGACACTCGCTCTCCACATCACCATCCAAACGCCGCCACCCGGGCTCGATTATGCGCTGCAGAAAGGCCATGGCAGTAAAATTGAAGTTGTGCAAACCCAGCGCTCAACCGGGCAGGATTTACATTTTAATTGGATTATAGATGTAAAAGGCGACAAGCAAAAAGACAGTGCGCCCGGCTTTGGTGGTCCGTTTGTTCAGGGTGCACCGCCAGAAAAGTTTCTGTATGTCAACATTGGCACTTATGCCGGGCAGCATTTCCATTCAGGCTGGCGGCTTAAAATACCTTTAAGGGATATTACCTGGGATCTGGTAGAGCAAGCGACCGCCGGCCTAAAAACGCACGTGCAGGGCACGGCAAAAAATGGTGCGCCTACCTGCGCAACGGTGAAACCTTTTGACGGGTGGAAAGTAAAAGCATCGCTGTAAAAAAAGAAAAGCCCCGGAAACCGGAGGCTATATAACCGCACTAAAATTCTGCTATCCTACTTCATCTTACCCTTTTACTCTTTCCGAATATGAGCCGGTAGCGGTATCAACACGTACCTTATCGCCGATATTGATAAACAATGGAACTTTTATTTCGGCACCGGTTTCCACAGTGGCATTTTTAAGTGCGCCGGTGGATGTATCGCCTTTTACAGCGGGCTCGGTATAGGTAATTTCCAATTCGGCCGATGAAGGAACCGAACCCATAATAGGTTCATCGCTTTCAAAGGCTACTATAACATTCATTCCCTCTTTCAGGAATTTAACTGCAGGGCCAAATAATGCTTTTGGAACATTGTGCTGGTCGTAGGTGCTGTTATCCATTATCACCAGCTGGTCGCCGTCTTCATATAAGTACTGATAGTTGTTAGTTTCAACGCGGGCTATGGTTACATCTTCATCCGTACGGAAACGGTATTCAACCAGCTTGCCTGATTTTACGTTGCGCATGCGTGCCTGGTAAAAAGCACGTAAGTTGCCGGGTGTGCGGTGCAAAAATTCTTCAACCTGTAACAATTCGCCATTAAAACGCAGGATGTTACCATTTTTAATTTCGGACGCTTTTGACATAACATTATAATTGAGGCGCAAACTTAGGGAGTTATGGGGAAAGAAACAAGAGGGAGTCCGAAAGTCGGAAGTCAGGAAAGACAAAAGGATTAGATTGCGGAAGTCGGAATGTCGTTCCGATAGCTATCGGGAAGCGGAATGAGTTTTTAAAATTCGACAATAACATCGTCGCTTAGCGGGTGCCCGGTGCAGGTTAATATCCAGCCATCGGCAAGGTCGGCATCGGTGAGTACTTCGTTTTTTGCCATTTCAACTTTACCGGTTGTGCATTTAGCGGCGCAGGTTGAACAATCGCCAACACGGCAGCTGTAGGGGAGTTGGATATTGTTTTGCAGCGCAGCTTGTAGTATCGATTGGTTTTCACCAACTACCAGGTCGTGCGTTTCATTTTTAAAATGAATTTTGATATTGCGGGGCGGGTAATTTATGGGCGTTGCCGAAACAGGAATAGTTTCGAGGACAAAGTTTTCTTTACGGATTTGGTCGGGTTCAAATCCCATATAAAGCAGGGTAAGCCTTATTATCCGCATATAAGCATATGGCCCGCAGATGTAGATTTCTGCTTGTGATTGTTGATGTTTTATTTCGCTGACGACAAGTTGTTCAACTACGAGGTTGTTCAGCCTGTTTGCCTCGCTGCTTAACTGGTGAATGATTTTAAACCTTTGCGAATGTTGCATTGCAAACTGTCCCAGTTCATCATCAAACAAAATCGACTGCTTGTTTATGTTACTATAGATAAGCGTGAGCCTGCTTTTGCCGGGGCGGGACAGCACGTATTGTAATTGAGAAAGTATGGGTACAATGCCGCTTCCTGCGGCAAAAAGCAAAATGTCTTTTTCGGCCTCAAAATTGGTTACCACAAACCGGCCGGCCGGTTCCACCGCATTTAATATATCACCGGGCTTTATTTTAGTAAGCATAAACCGCGATATCTCGCCGTTGGCAATCTTTTTTATGGTGATGGAGAGCTTGTCCTCATCGGGCGATGAACTTAATGAATAGGAGCGCCTTATTTCTTCCGTATGATGCGTAAAAACAAGCGTGATAAACTGTCCCGCCTTATAGTGGATTTTACTGCCGGATACCTCCCGCAAAAAAAAGGTGGCCGTATCCGGCAGTTCCCATTTTATGGCTTCAACTTTTAACTGAAGCATAGCGATTATGCCGTCAAAACTATTTTACCAAACTGCGACGAGTTTTCCATTTTTCCTATTGCTTCGGCTGCCTGGCTTAGCGGGTAAACATCACTAACTACCGGCACTATTTTATGTTCGCTTACAAAAGCAACCATCGCTTTAAAATCGTCTTCATTACCCATCATAGTACCGATTATCTGCAGCTGGCGCCAAAATATTTTGCGGCCATTTAGCGGCGGAAAATTACCTGCCGTGCCACCGAAAATAATTATGCGGCCACCGGGCTTGCAAAGGTCGGGCAGTTTAGCGAAGCCTTCGCCCAGGGCGCTGTCTATAATTACATCAAAACCACCGGAAAGCAGTTGCAGTTGTTCAGCCCAGTCCTGCGCCTTGTAATTTACCCCGGCTGCTGCACCCAATTGTTTTGCGCGTTCAATTTTTTCGCCCGAGCCTGATGTAACAAATACCTGGCATCCTGCGGCGTGCGCAAACTGCAAAGCCGTTGTGCCCGTACCTGCACCCACGCCGGTAACCAATACTTTGTCGCCTTTTTTTAATCCGCCCTTAGTAAACAGCCCACGGTAAACGGTTACCCCAGCTAATGGCAGGGCAGCTGCCTGTTCCCAGGTTAAATGCGCTGGTTTAGCATGCAGGTGGCTTACCTGCACTTTCACGTATTCTGCCAGCGTGCCGTCATCAGGCAGGCCAAGTATTTTAAAATTGTCCGATTGAAAGTTGGGGTCGTCGCCCCAGCCGTAGCCTGGGTTGATAATTATTTCCTGACCAATTAAATGCTTATCCGTATCACCGCCAACTTCAGTAACTATGCCGGCCCCGTCTGAGCCTAATATGGTTGGGTATTTAATGCCGGCGTATTTACCTATGGTTATCCAGTAATCGCGGCGGTTTAGCGCCGCCGCTTTGATTTTCACCAGTGCCTCGCCGGGTGCAGGGGTTGGTTTATCGACTTCTTTATAGGCAACGGGTTTGTCTGCTGCTTCAAGGACTATTGCTTTCATACGAATTAAACTATTGTAATTGCGAGCGAGGAACGAGCGCGGCAACCGCAAACTTTACCGAGCGGGTCCGTAAGTTCGAGTTGCTTCGTTCCCGGCAATGACAAGTGTAAATAAAAAGCGGCAAGAACCCAGGTTCCCGCCGCAATGCTTTAACTCCCCTTTAGGGGCCGGGGGCTAACCCTTATGCTTTGCTATACAGCTCAGCTACGTGGTTCCAGTTAATAACATTCCAAATCGCAGCCAAATAATCGGGGCGGCGGTTTTGATATTTTAAGTAATATGCATGCTCCCAAACATCAATGCCTAAAATAGGAGTGCCTTTTACTTCGGCAATATCCATCAAAGGGTTATCCTGGTTAGGGGTTGATGTTACGGCCAGTTTTTTATCAGCAGTAACTATCAGCCATGCCCAGCCAGAGCCGAAACGGGTTGCACCTGCCTCCTGTACTTTGGTTTTAAAATCAGCAAATGAGCCGAAAGTGCTGTTTATAGCAGTTGCCAAAGCACCTGTAGGCTCGCCGCCGCCGCTTGGCGAAAGCAATGTCCAGAACAAGCTGTGGTTGTAGTGCCCCCCACCGTTGTTGCGCACGGCAGGCGGAAATTTCGAAATGTTTTTTATAATGTCATCGATGCTGCCATCAGCTTCAGGCTTGCCTTCAAGCGCTTTATTTAAGTTAGTAACATAAGCCTGGTGATGTTTGCCATGGTGAATTTCCATGGTCAGTTTATCAATGTGCGGTTCAAGGGCATCGGTAGCGTAAGATAACGCTGGTAGTGTAAAAGCCATAATGAATTAGTTTAAAGTTTAATGATAGTGTGTAACAAATATAAAGCGTTCAAAGGGATATTTGTTCTTATAAATGTCATTCTTTTGTTTGGTCCATAGTCGATGGACCATAGACCATAGCAGGAAAAGTTGATTTGTAGTATTGCCGGAGTTTTTCTTACCATCGTCTATGGACTATCGACCATGGATCATAGCAGTAAAAGTTGATTTGTAGTATTGCCGGAGTTTTTCTTACCATCGTCTATGGACTATCGACCATGGACTTACTTCCTCTTCGATTTAAAAAACCCCCTTACCAATTCTGAGCATTCGTTTTCGCGGATACCGCCGGTGATGATGGTTTTGGGGTGGGTTATTTTTTGGTTTAAGCGGCCAAAGCCCAGTTTTACGTCGTAAGCTCCAAAAACCACCCTGCTAAGCTGGAACCAATAACAAGCTCCGGCGCACATTACGCAGGGCTCCATGGTTACATAAAGCGTGCAATCACGTAAATACTTGCCACCAGTTGAATTGGCCGCCGCCGTTAAGGCCTGCATTTCGGCATGGGCTGAAACATCGTTCAATCGCTCTGTCAAGTTGTGCCCGCGGCCGATGATGCGGCCGTTCCATACTACCACTGCACCTATAGGTATTTCGTCGGCGGCAAGGGCGACCTGCGCCTCCTTTAAGGCCTCGCCCATAAAAAAGTCGTCGGG
>JBDUDE010000625.1:0-5123 GCA_040003105.1 Mucilaginibacter sp.
ATTTTCTTCAGACGGTCGCGCAATTCTTCATTAACCACGTTGCCAATACCCCATGCCGGATATGCCGCTGGTATCGGATTTTTTTTAAGCCAGGCGCCGTTGGCATATTTAAAAAAGTCGTCACCCGGTTTAACCGTGGTGTCCATGTTTTTAAATATTATATCGTTGTCGGCGTAGTTTTTTGTTTTGTTATTACAGGCAGTTAGGAATAATATGGCCACAATAAAAGGGTAAATGGCCAGTTTTGTTGATTTTTTGTTCATTTTTTTAGTTCTATGTAGATAATATAATACAGCAGGTGTATGAAATATCAGACAAGCAGACGCAAAAAGGCGCTAAATTGTACACTTGCCGACATCGTGCAGCAAATAAACGTTAAATAAAAATAGATTTTAGTGCGAAAACCCCCAATGTGCTTATACATAGCACTTTAATGAGGTAACATTTTTGTTACCGTTAACAACTAATGGGAATAATTTGGACATAAATTCCCTTTTTTTATACTTTTTAATAGAGAGGCGTGTAGGGTGTATACTTTTGGTTAACTTACTTAACTAACTATAAATCAACAACTAAAATATTAACTAATAGTGGGGGTTTTATTTGTTTTGGAGACGGTGGCACACTTTGGCACGGCAAGTTAAGATTATACCCCTCTCTGTCAATTATGGCTTAACATTTGATATGAATTTAACAGCCCTGCATACAATCTGTGAAAAACGATAAAACATCTACCTGTGAAAAATAATTGTTTTTGAATTCTCAGACGCCCAAGCTGAGGTTTTTTGTTCTTTGTTTTGGGTTTAATCAATAGTTTAAATTAATTAGGGGAAAGGGAGCTTCAAAAAGGCTCTCTTTTTTTTTGCAGATATTTTTTACTATGCATGCATAATATTATTTTTGCAGCAACAAAATAATCAGCCCATGCACTTTGAATTTACCGAAGAACAATTAATGATACGCCAGGCAGCGCGCGACTTTGCACAAAACGAACTTAAACCCGGTGTGATTGAGCGCGATGAGCATCAGAAATTTCCGGCCGAGCAAGTTAAAATGATGGGTGAGCTGGGCTTTTTGGGCATGATGGTATCGCCCCAGTATGGCGGCAGCGGCATGGATGCCATATCGTATGTGCTGGCTATGGAGGAACTATCCAAGATAGATGCCTCTGCATCGGTGGTGGTTTCGGTAAATAACTCACTGGTGTGCTACGGGCTGGAGAAATACGGCAGCGAATTTCAAAAACAAAAATACCTGGTGCCGCTGGCCAACGGCACGCAGATAGGTGCCTTTTGCCTTTCGGAACCCGAAGCCGGCTCTGATGCTTCATCCCAGCGCACCACCGCCGTTGATATGGGCGACCATTACCTGTTAAACGGTGTAAAAAACTGGATAACCAACGGCAGTACCGCATCAACTTATTTGGTGATGGCACAAACTCACCCCGAACAGAGGTCGCGAGGGATTAATGCGCTGATAGTTGAAAAGGGCATGCCTGGTTTTGAAGTTGGCGCCAAAGAAAATAAGCTCGGTATACGTGGCTCGGATACCCACTCGCTAATGTTTACCGATGTGAAAGTGCCTAAAGAAAACCGCATAGGCGATGACGGCTTCGGTTTTAAGTTTGCCATGAACACGCTCGAAGGTGGCCGTATAGGCATTGCCGCACAGGCGCTGGGCATTGCATCGGGCGCTTATGAACTGGCACTTGCATATTCCAAAGAACGTAAAGCATTCGGCAAAACCATTGCCGACCTGCAGGCCACCCAATTTAAACTGGCCGATATGGCTACCGAAATTGAAGCTGCCCGCCTGTTGTGCCTTAAAGCCGCCTGGTTAAAAGATAAAGGCCTGCCTTATGCGCAGGCCAGCTCAATGGCCAAGCTTTTTGCCAGCGAAGTTGCCATGCGCACCACTATCGAGGCTGTACAGGTACACGGCGGCTATGGTTTTGTAAAGGAATACCACGTTGAGCGTTTAATGCGCGATGCTAAAATAACCCAGATTTACGAGGGGACTTCTGAAATTCAAAGAATTGTAATCTCCCGCGAGGTATTGAAATAATTAGTAATATTCGCTAACTTTGGGTATGTCGGATAAAGATTTATTAGTTGTTATTTCGGAAATGCTGCGTAAACAAGACCAGCAGGCTGAAAAGTTAGATGAGCATTCAAGGATTTTGAATCATCACACTGAAATTTTAAATAAGCAAATTGATATTTCGAATAGGCAAACCACGTTAATAGTCGAAACGAACAGCACTTTGAAAGAGTTTATGAATATTTCTGTTCAACAATTTCAACAGCAGCAAGAATTCAATGGACGCTTTTTAAGCAAGCTGGATGAAATTGCCAGGAAGCCATAAGCATCCAACCCAACTTCAAAATATTGTCACATCTGGAAACTCTACTAAAATAACAGGATAATTTTTTCTACGTTTGGTTATCATGAATCAAACACGACTGTCGCTATCAATTTTGTTGATATTTTGTATAGTAACCACTGCATCGGCCCAAACCAAGCTTAAAACGGGCATGTGGCGCGGCACCTTAACCAACGAGAGCAAACACCAGTTGCCCTTTAATTTTGAGGTTACCAATGTTGGCGGCAAGCAGCAAATAGCTATTATAAACAGTAGCGAGCATTATAAAGTGCCCGGTGTTACCACCAAAGGCGATTCTGTTTTTATAAAGATGCCTTTGTTCGATTCGGAATTCAGGCTGAAGCTTACCGGCGATAATTTGACCGGCAACTGGATACGCCACCTGGGCGACCACGATTCTGCGCTGCCTTTTGCAGCTACTCCCAACACGCCATGGCGCTTTTTCAAAACCCCGGAGAAACCCAAGTTTGACATTACAGGCCGCTGGGCTGCTATTTTTGGCGAGGGGACTGACGGCAGGGATGAATTGGTGGGTGAGTTTAAACAAACCGGCAATCGCCTTACCGGTACTTTTTTAACCACCACCGGCGACGACCGCTACCTGGAAGGGTCCGTATCGGGCGACAGGATGTACCTTTCCTGCTTTGACGGCTGTCATGCTTTTTTGTTTACCGCCAAAATTAAAGATGCCAAAACCCTGGTGGATGGCGAAAACTACTCTGGCTTCTCGGCTTTCACCAAATGGACGGCTGTAAAAAATGCCAACGCCAAACTGCCTGATGCCTATGCATTAACCGCAATGAAACCCGGCGTTAAGAAAATTGCATTTAGCTTCCCCGATATAAACGGCAAAAAGGTATCGTTAACCGACGCCCGCTTTAAAAACAAGGTGGTAATTGTGCAGATATTAGGCTCGTGGTGCCCTAACTGTATGGACGAAACCAACTTTATCATCAACAGCGGCTATTATAAAAAATATCACCGTAAAGGTGTTGAAGTGGTAGGATTGGCCTATGAGCGCACTACCGATTTCAAAAAATCGCAGAAGACAGTGGCGCAGCTAAAAGACCATTTTAACGTGCCATACACACTACTGATTACCGGCTACACCCCCGGCAAAGGCGACCCGCAGAAAAGCCTGCCCCAACTGGCCGGTTTTATGGGCTTCCCCACCACCATCATCATCGACAAAAAAGGCAATGTCCGCAAAATACACACCGGCTTTAACGGCCCCGGTACCGGCAAGCATTACACCGAGTTTATTGTTGAATTTGATAAGCTGACGGAGGATTTACTGGCGGAGAAGGGGTGAATTTGATGATTTGACGATTAGCTGATTTGAAGATGCAGCTTATCAAGCTTACACGCTGTTGTGGGTTGTGATGTGTGACAGGACGTTACTTTTTATTTTTTCCCCTGCAGCCTGTTTCACTTACCGGTTTTACCTATATTCGATAATGGAAAAACACTTTTCGCCGGTTGGTAAGGCTGTTATTCAAACCTCGGTAAGGCTTGCAGCCCAATTCAAATACAGAGCCGTGGTACCCGAACACTTGTTTTTAGCCATTATAGATGAATCGTTAACAAACCCGGCCGATGCACAAATTATATTAAATGTTTTTAAACAGCTAAATGTCGACTTATTCAGCCTGATTGAGGACGTGGAATACTTTCTCGATAGTTCGAATGTGCCGTTTGTGGCTAACAGGATACCACTGTCAAAAGTAACAGAACGCATTTTGAAAGTGAGCTGCCGGGAATCAATAATTTTGCAAAGCGAGGATATTGATGTTAAGCAGATTTTATTGGCGTACCTGCGTAACGGTTCTGCATTTTCCGAAGATATATTAAAGTCAAAATATAACATTACCTGTCAAAATGTTCAGGATGCTATCGAGCGGACTAATTAAAGCTGTCACACCTGTCACGCTGTTACGGGTTGTGATGTGTGACAGGACAGCCCCCCCTCAAAACTTTACAATCACTCAACACCCCCTTAGCTACCTTTGTGTTTTCTAACTACCATGAACACAAACAAAATCCGCCTCAGCGTGCTGGACCAATCGCCGGTTCGCAAGGGCGTTACTGCTGAGCAGGCGGTTAAAGAAACCATCGAACTCGCAAAATATACCGACCAGCTTGGCTATACCCGTTTTTGGGTATCTGAGCACCATAATACCGGCAGCCTGGCCGGCTCAACCCCCGAGGTGCTGATAGCTTACCTGGCGTCGCAAACTACCAATATCCGCATAGGATCGGGCGGGGTGATGATGCCGAACCACAGCGCCTTAAAGGTTGCCGAAAACTTCAGGATGCTGGAGGCGCTTGCACCCGGTCGTATTGATTTGGGTATGGGCCGCGCACCGGGTACCGACAGGCTAACTGCATCAATATTAAACCCATCCAACCAGTTCCGTGAGCAGGACTTTATTGAGCAGCTGCACGATTTGCGCAACTTTTTTCATGATACCGGCGAGCCGGGCACCCCTGTAGGCCGCATACGCGCAATACCGCAGGTACAAACTGTGCCGGATATGTGGCTGCTAAGCTCGAGCGGGCAAAGCGGCCTGTTTGCCGCGCATTTTGGCATGGGCCTTTCGTTTGCGCATTTTATAAACCCCTTTGGCGGGCCGGAAGCCGTTAAGCTGTACCGCGAGCGTTTTCAACCATCGGAAGATATGCCGGTGCAGCAGGCCAGCGTGGCCATATTTGTATTTTGTTCGGAAGATGAAGAGAAAAT
>JBDUDE010000377.1:0-1537 GCA_040003105.1 Mucilaginibacter sp.
CCGGGCCTGAATTTCAAGGTGCCGTTTATCGAAAACATCTATTCAAAGATCTCCATCCAGAACCGTTCTGTCGAACTGGAGTTCCAGGCAGTAACGTTCGACCAGGCAAACGTTTATTTTAAGGCGATGCTTTTATACTCGGTGCTGGACCAGCAGGAAGAAACCATAAAAAATGTAGCCTTTAAATTTGTTGACGACCGCAACCTGATGCAGGCGCTGATACGCACCGTAGAAGGCTCTATCCGTGCGTTTGTGGCCACCAAAAGGCAATCGGAAGTATTGATATTGCGCCGCGACATTGTGGAACACGTTAAGGAACAATTGGACGTAATTCTTGAAGGCTGGGGTTATCACCTGCAGGATTTGCAATTGAACGACATTACTTTCGATGATGTAATCATGAAATCAATGAGCCAGGTAGTGGCTTCAAACAACCTTAAGGCTGCTGCTGAAAATGAAGGCCAGGCATTGTTGATAACCAAAACCAAAGCCGCCGAGGCCGAAGGTAACGCCATCAAGATATCGGCCGAGGCCGAGCGCCAGGCATCACAATTGCGCGGGCAGGGTGTGGCCTTGTTCCGCGAAGAAGTGGCCAAAGGTATGTCGGTAGCTGCCAAAGAGATGAAGGATGCCAATATGGACACCTCTGTAATATTGTTCACCATGTGGACAGAATCGATAAAACACTTCGCCGAAAATTCATCAGGCAACGTAATATTCCTTGATGGCTCAACCGATGCCATGCAGCAAACCATGAAAGAAATGATGGCGTTAAACCAATTGCACGCCACCCCGTCAAAGAGTAAATAACACGAACACACAGAGTCAGGAGACAAGAATCAAGAGCCAGGATAAGAAATCAAAAACCGGCAGATTTGCGTAAAAGTAAATCTGTCCGGGGTTTCGATGGTGCAACAATTTTCGGTTCCTAACGTTTTTTGCTTGATTCACGATTCTTGACTCTCGGTTCTTAACTTTACTTTTTACTATTGATGAAACCCGGATTTGTGAGATTGATTTGCCTTGCCGCACTATTCCTGTTTACTGCAGGCAGCACCTGGGCGCAGGGCTTCCACCAGCTAACTATTGATGACTTTAAAGGAGTACCGCGCAACGAACAATATACCGTGGCGTATACCAATTGTTCCATCGGCTTTCATTACCAGGCGCACCGCGAAAAAAATTATTATATGCTCGATTTTAATATCGAGCTAACTATGAATAATTATAAATCGTGGATGGACAAGAAACGCATCACCACAAGCGAATTGCTTGATGAAGTATTAAGACACGAGCAGGGGCACTACACTATTGCTTATATGGAGCAGCAGGAATTGTTGCGTGCAGTTGGTAAAACCGTTTTTTATGCCGATTATCAACGTGCCGCCCAGGCCATCTTCGACCGTATCGACGCTAAATATAAACAGCTAAATCTTGACTACGATGCGGATACCCAGCACATGCAAAATAAAGCACAGCAGATAAGCTGGGATGCTTATTTTAAAAAGCGGCTGACTTATATGCCGCCGGATTGAAA
>JBDUDE010000150.1:0-5085 GCA_040003105.1 Mucilaginibacter sp.
TACGGTTGGTTTTTAAGCTTAAACATATCATTCCCGGGTACTTTTATGCGGCCTGTTAAATACGCCCAGTCGCTGTTGATATTGGTGAGGGCTTCAACTTCCAGCGGGAAACCATATAAATTACTCAAATCCAGATCTGAATTTGTCTGTAAATCGAAATTAAGCTTTATGGTATAGGCTTTTTGATTTGAGTAAGTGTATATACCATCGTACACACCCGAGAAGACGGGGTTGCCTAAACCTAAACCCAGGTTTCCGTTTATTTGCCCGCCAGGTTGGTTATTGCCTGTTGGCGGGGCAATACTAAGTGTTATGGGTTTGCTTTGCCCAGTTGTTTTTAAACCGGGATTTGTTGCAACTACATTTACTACGTAATCATTCGCAGGCAGGCCATCAATGGCATAGCTTCCGTCATTACCCGTAGTAACCGGTATTATGTTTTTAAGATCTTTGATATATACTACCGAATTTTTCACCAGTTTGCCGTCAACCTTAACTACACCGGCAAGGTTTATTCCTGGCTGCATCTCTGCAAAAACATCTTTGTATGCGCCATTTTCATTGTCCATATTATTTTGCACGGTAACGCTAAAGTTCGCATAACCGGGCGACGAAACATTTACCTGGTAGCTGGGTTGATTTGATGAAAAGGAGAAATCGGTGCATTTACCGCCCTTTACAGCAACAGGCTTCATAGCGGGGTTAATAAAATCGGGAATACCGGTAATGGTAACATTACCGTCAATTCCCTGTTTTGTAATGGCATCGGTAATGCAAACAGTAAAGCGGTTCTTGCGAGGAGTCATGTCAAATTCGGTCGACCCGGCACTCATATAGTCTGTTATTTTACCCACATAATCGGGGGTTTTTATAAAATATTTAAATGTTTGCGTCCGGTAGTGCACATTATCGTCGGGCACCACCACAAAGCTTAAATCGCCATAAGGCACTTTTAATCCAACACCGTCTGTTACGTAGCCGCCTTTCTTTGTAGCCGGGTCATATTTATAGGTTGCCAACTGGCTGCCCCAGCTAAACTGGTTGCCCACAATAATGCTCGCCGAGATTGGCTGGTTACTTTCGCCGTCTTTTATAGTAACATGCAAATTAAGGGGCGGATAAAGAAGCCCTTTTACCGATTCCTTGCGGCCGGCCGCCATGGGCGCCCCCCCGTTTACCACACTGTACCACGATATAAAACCAGGCTTACTGTAAATCAGCAGCTTCCACCCGTTGTTATTACCCAGTGTGGGGTCAAAATTGAATAAGCCGTTCCATGGTGTGTTTTTGCTTTCCTGCAAAACCATTCTGCTCAGCGGCTTTTCGGGCCCATATATTTTCAGCGTTTGCTCAACCCCGAAGCTTTTAACTGATGTTTCAAAGGCGGTAAACGGAAACGATTTATCAACGTCATATAAATCTACTTTTACATCAGGCAGTGCCGTTGTACTCGAGTTGCCCACCGGGTAAACTGCCCCTTCAATATATGGTGCTAATGCCTCAGCTGTGTAACTTTGTTTATACTCATATTTATAATCAGGATTATCCGCAACGCTGTTAAACATGAAGTCGTTTTGCGTATAATAGGTATTGTGCCACAAGCTTTGCGTGAATTTGCTTAGCGTTGCATCTTTAGCATATTGGGTAGAATAATTGAGCAACGAGATTATGCCCGACTCGGAAAATAAATAATAATTATCATCGCTGTTCTTAGGGTCGGGTGCCACCAGGTGGTTAAAAACAACCTTTCCGGCATCGCTGGTTATGCCATAACCAACAACGTTGAACACGTTACCGTCAACATCGTTGTGTTGTTTTACAGGCAGGTTCTGTTGCGAGCCTTCGTCGACCGGCACTCCCCAAAGCTGTGGGTTAACATTGCTGGCCCGCATTACATAAACTTTTTGCCCGCCCAGCGGCACAGCCTTGCCATTAACATCGTTGCCTTTTATAGTAGCGGTAAATTTATACTCCTTAACACTTGCCACAATTTCGCCAAGGTTGTAGGTATTGCCCGCCTGTAACGCGTAGGGTTTATCGTCGGGGCTGGCATAGTACGGGCTGTTAACAGTAATAAACTGGTTTATACCTGCAAATAGTATATTACCAACGTCGTAATTATTGTAATTCAGCTGGCAGGCGTTAAGGTCAAAATAACCCTGGTCGTCGGTTGTCGTAGTAGCAAAAGTATGGTTGGTTTTATCCTCACGTGCCATGTCGAATTTCTTGTAATTGGTGCCGTCGCCGTATTTTGCCGTTTCCCAATACAACGATTGCAGGCTTACGCTCATATTTGCCAGCGGTTTTGGCACACCGTCTTTAAACCTATATTTCAATACACCTTTCACCCTTACAGATATATATGCGGGGGTAATTTCCATGCTGTTAGCGCTTATTACCGGGCCATCCTGGGGGTTATATTCCGGTATATCGTTTGCCGGCTTTAAATCATAGATGTTTTTGTCAAAATAAACGCTCGAGCCGGGGTATTCGGCGTATACCAGGTAGTCCTCGTTGCTGGTGAAATTAAAGAACAGGTTAAAGAAATTGGCATGCGCCCTGAAATTATTAGGGTTACTAAGGTCCGATACGTGGGTGGTTACCACCGTTCGTTTGGCTACAACCTCGTAATCGTTTAATTGCGAAAATGCGGGTTTCGGCAATGCCTGTGGCGCAAAAATTAAACTGCCGGTGTTGTCGCCCTCTGTTTTAGGTACATATGGTGCCGTAAAATCAGCCCCCTGGAAAACAATTTTCTTGCGGAGCACATAAACATCCACCTTGTCATCCTGCTTGTTTTCAACAGCAACATTTTGGTCTTTTCCTTTGTTCGTCGAAAATTCTTTATCCCTGTTTATGTTTACGGTTAAGTTATAAGTATCTGCAAAAACGTTTAAGGTGCCCATATTAACAGCGCCCCCATCGTTCAATGGATTTATGAAAGCGTAAGTGCGCGGGTCGGTAAAGTGTTTATTTTTAATGTTGATATAGTAACAATACACTAGGGCGGTATTATCGCCATGTGTTTCAACAATACTGCTTTTTCTTTGAGTTGCAGTATTAAACTCAAAACTGCCAGATTTAGACGATGTTGTTTCAGCAATTACCTCACCCAAATCAGATGTGCCAGTGCCTGCCGGCTCCGGGTTATAATACGGAACAGGGGTGCCATAAGCAGGTATGGTATCAACCCGGTAAAATGATACGTAGCTCGAATCATTGTCTCTTTTGGTAACCGTTACCCCATCTGCTTTAAAGTCCTTCAGGGCTTTATTAGCAACTACCTGTTTTACAAAATGAGGCGTCAGGTCCATCGGTACACGGCACAAACCATAAACAAGCTGTATTTTCTGCGCACCAATAGCCAGTGTGTCGTTTCTCTTACCTTTAAAATCAGCCGGTAATTGATTTAATTGGTACGGATAAGTGCGGTATTGGTAGTTAATTACACCGCTTATCTGAATATTCCCACTATTTTGTTTTCTCCTGCCTTTCCCTCCATTATCAACGGGCCGCTTATCCGCCGCCAAGTCATCGCCATACGCAAAAATCCCGGCGGCGCTTGTTCCGTTATTTTTAAATAAAGTTCGCTTTGACGGGTCTTTGGCAATAACCCGCCACGCGTATTTTTTACCACGTTTCAGTGGCAGGTTTAATACATTATAAACATAACTGTAGCCCGTAACAGTTTGCGACAGCATGGGGAATGACGTTGCATTCAGGATCTGGTTAGGATCAGCTTTGATATCGGGCATTTCAGTTAACTGTAAGGTATATTGCGTACCTAATGGCACGGTGCCGGTGTTCGTCCAGTTAAAAATAATGGTTTGAGGGGTTGTGGCATGCCTTTTTGTACTATCGATAGGACCAATGAGTATTGGCGGCTCGGGATAATTAATGTTGATGTTTGTACAGCCCAGCGGCGCGTTTGACGATATCAGCGCTTTGCTATCATAATCATATGCCTGCAAACAAAAGCTATAATTGCCCTCGGGCAGGCGCGATGTTTGCGCCAGCTTTGCTTTGTCAATCCCGGCAACGCTTAAGTTATTTATGTCGAAAATATCCTTTAGCGCCAGGCCGTTTAATTGTTTTGTTTCGTGTGCGTTTAAAATGAGTGGCCGCAGCGGGATGTAGTTTGTATAGGTAGCTATCCTTATACCGTTATCGCCGGTTAATTGGCCTGCCAGCTTTACTTTAACCTGGCTGCTGGTTGCATTTTGCAAAATCAGCAATACTTTGCTTGCATTAACACCCGAATAGTCGGAGTAATACGGTGAGTATGGCGGAAGTATGTTTACAGTTATATTAACAGTTTGGGCCCGCACAACCGAACTCGCAGTAATTAACAGCGCCATGGTAATCACCATAACTGCAATTTTCTTTAACTTTTTAACCTGGTTTAAGTAAGTGTTCATATTGTCCTGATTAAATAGCATAGCTTAAAAAGTATGTGTTAAGTTAAAGGATGATATTATTTCGTTAAATGATGGCAACGTGGCATCCTTTGAATTGCTTTTTAAATAGGATACGGTAATATTGGCCGCATCCCTTTTTGAAAACCGGTACGAGCTGTTTAAAGACCCATTTAACACATTACCGGCACTTACCCCATTATTATGCTGAAGCTGGTAGGCAAAAGAGGCATTTAAGCCAAGGTTACCTTTATCCAGCTGCTTGCCTACTCCAACTGATGGGCCGTAAAGTATAGTGTGCATGTTGGTGATATCGGCCACCGTATAATTAAAATTTGTATTGATATTAAATGCCGATTTATTGAAATTAAGCTGGTACGAAAGGTTGCCCGTCCGGCTGTTGCTCTGGTTTTGGCCCGAGGTAAAATGGTTTAAATCAACCAGCGACTGGATATTGCCAACCAGCACAAAGTTGTGTGTCACCACGGTATCGGCAATGGTATACCGCAATAAAGCACTAACGTTATAATTTGTACGTGCCACCCTGAAGGTATCGATAACCGGGTTCAGTCCCCTGTCCTGCGTTATGCCATAGTTTGAATACCGAAGATCGACACCATACTTTTCTTTATTAAACGATACACCCAGCGAACTAATGTTGCGGTGCGAT
>JBDUDE010000328.1:0-5084 GCA_040003105.1 Mucilaginibacter sp.
TTATCTTAACTTTTCAACACTAATTCCGCCACCTCTTCACCCACCAAGCTACCCATAGCAACGCCCATCCCGTTACACCTTACTGCGCAAAAAATATTCGGTTCAACCTGTTTTACAATGGGGCTGATGTCATCGCCAAAGCCCATGATGCCGCTCCACCAGTAATCAACTTCAAAGGGTTGGCCGGGCAATATTATTTCTTTCAGATAGGTAATTAACTCGTCTTTTACTTTATCTGTGTGGCCAAAGTCCCAGGTTTCTTCAGCAGCATAATCGAGGTTGCGGCCGCCACCGAATAGTATGCGGTTATCAATGTTCCTGAAATAGTAATAGCCTTTGTTAAAATGATAAGTACCCTTTAGCTTAAGACCGTCAATAGGTTTGGTTACCAGCACCTGGCCGCGACCGGGAATAACTTTTAAATCGGGAAATAGCTGGTTGGCAAAGGCATTGGTGGCCAGTATTACTTTGCCGGTTTTAAAATTGCCTTGCGATGTTGTTAGTGTTACCTGGCTGCCCTCATTTTCTATCTTTTGTATTTCGCAATCGTTTAAAACCATAACGCCAAGGCTGTAAACCTTATTTAATAAGGTGCGCATCATCTTACCGGTATGTAATTGACCTTCATAACGGGTATATATTATTTGGCGGATCCCATTAAAACCAAAATCGGCAATTTTGGCATTGGCTACTGAATAAATGTCGGGTTTACCAATCGCCTGCTGCAGCAAAGTGTTAAAATACGTTAATTGATCTAATGCTTCGGTTGCCGCCCGCTGCTCGTTATCCATAAACAACTCATGTCCGCCGTTTTGCTGGTAGTCGATATTCGCGTCGCCCAGGTTTTGCCGCAAGCGCTGCAGGCCGCGCCATTTGTAATCAACCATGCGCAGCACTTCAGCTTCTGACGATTTTTTTAAGTAGGATATCTGCTCGGAAACGGTGCCGAAACAGGCAAACCCAGCATTTTTTGTGCTCGCGCCAGTGGGTAAAAAGCCCCGCTCCAAAACCAGCACATTTAATGCCGGTGTTTGCTTTTTTAAATGCAGCGCCGCACTAAGGCCCACCAATCCGCTGCCTATGATAATTACGTCGGCATTATCAATAAATGCGGTGCGCTCCCAGTACGAAAATGTGTTTCCTTTCAATTTGCTGATTTTTACGGAATGCTTTTTGTTTAATTGATAGTTAGTCACTGGTCATTAGTCATTGGTGTTTATAACGGTTGACCTAGGACCTGTGAATTACCTAACAAAAGTAAAAATATGAATCACATAGCAATCTATATAGGCTACAATTCAGCCTGGTTTTTAATGATAGTTATAGCAATTGTAAGCTTTATTGTTCAGTGGCGCTTTAAAAGCAAGTTCAATAAATATGCCGAAATGCCTTTATCGTCAGGCCTTTCGGGGCAGGAAGTTGCGGAGCGGATGCTGCGCGATAACGGTATTTATGACGTTAAGGTAATATCGGTTGAAGGCGAACTCACCGACCATTATAACCCCGAAAACAAAACGGTTAATCTTAGCCCGGATGTTTACAACAGCCGCAGCGTGGCATCGGCAGCGGTAGCGGCTCACGAATGCGGGCACGCCGTTCAGCATGCAAAGGCCTATAGCTGGTTAAGTTTGCGTTCGGCCATGGTGCCGGTAATTAATGTGGCATCAACCTTAACCCAGTGGACTTTATTTATTGGCGTGCTACTGTTGTTTTTTATCCATAGCCCATACGTATTGGCTGTGGGTGTAGGGGCTTTGGCGCTGGTTACAACCTTCAGCTTTATTACGCTGCCCGTCGAGTTTGACGCCAGCCGTCGTGCGCTTGCCTGGTTAAACAACAATTATACGGTAATGCAGAGCCGCGAAGAGCACGAGCAGGCTAAAGATGCCCTGTGGTGGGCAGCTATGACCTACGTGGTTGCTGCGTTGAGCGCCCTGGCTACGTTACTATATTACGCAAGCTTGTTGTTTAACAGGAGGGATTAAGCTCTGGTCGTAAAGGGCAGGTTTTTGATTAACCTGGTAGAGTGGTGTGAAAACGCAGGTTATATGTTGAGGGAACAACAGCTGGGGTACTTGCCGACAATGCCGAAAGCAGGGTTTACCGTGTACCGGTTGGCGCCGGAGCTATTGCCGAAATGGCGCCGGAGCCAATTATTATTATCTAACCCAAAATGCCTCTCAACTAATCTCTAACCATTCGTCATTACTCACGAAAACCAATTTATCATTCAAATGACACTAATGCGGCTTGCATTAAGTAAATTTGTTATCGATTATGGCTATAACCCGCGAACAAGTTCTACAAGCCCTTGGCAATGTTGAGGAGCCGGACTTAAAAAAAGACCTGGTGACCCTGAACATGATACAGGACATTGTTATTGAAGGCAACCGTGTTAGTTTTTCGGTAATATTAACAACACCCGCCTGCCCGCTAAAGGCAATGATTGAAAACGCCTGCCGAAATGCTATCCTGTATTTTGTTAGCAAAGACGCCGAGGTGCATATCAACATGACATCGCACGTTACGTCTCAAAAAAACACGGGCGTGCCAGGGGTTAAAAATATTATTGCGGTAGCATCGGGTAAAGGAGGAGTGGGTAAGTCGACCGTTGCCGTTAACCTGGCCCTTGGGCTTGCAAAGGCAGGCGCCAAAGTGGGTTTGATAGATGCCGATATCTATGGTCCGTCTATCCCGATAATGTTCGGACTGGAGAATTCGCGGCCCATGGCTAGCGAGGTTGACGGTAAAACCCGGATACAGCCGATAGAGAAATATGGCATTAAACTGCTTTCGATAGGGTTTTTTACCGACCCAAACCAGCCCGTGCCATGGCGCGGACCAATGGTATCGACTGCAGTTAAACAATTATTTAACGATGCCGACTGGGGCGAACTGGACTACCTGGTAATTGACCTGCCTCCCGGCACCGGCGATATACATATTACGGTAACGCAAACCTTCCCGGTAACCGGGGCAGTAATAATTACCACGCCGCAAAACGTGGCCCTTGCTGATGCAAAAAAGGGAATAGGCATGTTTATGATGCCGGCTATCAATGTACCGATATTAGGGATTGTTGAAAACATGGCTTACTTTACCCCGGCCGAACTGCCCGAAAATAAATATTACATTTTTGGCCAGGGTGGCGGGCGCAAACTTGCAGCACAACTGGATGTGCCCTTTTTAGGCGAAATACCCCTGGTAAAGGGTATAAGCGAAAGCGGCGATGCCGGCAGGCCAATTGTTTTGGACGAGGATAGCATAATGGCAAAAGCATTTATCGATATGGCCAAAAGTGTAGCGCAACAGGTTGCCATAAGCAATGCAAAAGCCCTTGAAAAGGTTAGTCCGGAACAAGCGTTAAATAGTTAACTTGGATACATCTCCGCCCGCAATGCGATTTGGATAGCACGTATTTGTGCTGATTAATACACAAATTAAAAATATTTAATAACTTTACTTTATAAATAAGTACAAATGAGTTTATTAGAACAGGTGGAAGCAGCGTTGGACACGATACGTCCGTATTTGCTTACAGATGGGGGGAATGTTTCGGTTGAGGAAATTACACCGGATAACGTGGTTAAGCTCAAATTGCTTGGCTCGTGCGAGTCGTGCCCGATGAGCATCATGACACTTAAAGCCGGCATTGAGGAAGCTATTAAAAAGGCAGTCCCTGAAATTACTGCTGTTGAGGCTATAAATCTTACAGATATTGACGACCCTAACGCCGTGCTGCCCGAAAACTTGCGGTAGTGTTAAGTTTTGTTAAATTGCCGTGCTATTTGCCGCAATAAATTATTTTTGTTGAACGTTTGAAACTTTTATTCTGAAAATCTGTAAAAGAGATAAACAGCACACCCCTAAAATGAAGAAGTTAACTGGCCTTTTTTTCTTTCTGTTTATAGCGGCGGCGGCCTTTGCCCAGCAGCAGGAAAGGCCTATAGTGCAGTTTACCGGCATTGTACACAATGCAGACAGTACCAGTGTAATTGTGCCTTATGTAAGTATAGTTAACACTACAAACCAAAGCCAGGTTAATATTGCCAATTATAAAGGATATTTTTCGTTTCCGGCGCACGAGCGCGATACCATCCGGTTTTCGTGCGTGGGCTATGCGTCCGAAACGGTAGTTATCCCGTCAAACATTACCTCAAAAAGCTATACCATACAGGTCGCGCTTAAACCGCAGATTATCAACCTGCCGTTAACTAAAGTTTTCCCCTGGGCTACTACCGAAGAGTTCAGGAAGGATTTTATATCGATGAAAATTGCAGATGATGATTTGGCTATTGCACAAAAAAACCTTAGCCGCTCATCAATACTTAGCTTACAGCGTACCCTACCGCGCGATGGTTCAGAGATGAATGGTTTCCAGGATTTTCATAACAGCGTAGTAAACTCACACTCCATCACCAACCCGTTGCTAAACCCCTTCAACTGGGGCAGCCTGATAAAAGAAATCTCCGATGGGGATAAGGCGAGGGCGCCGAGTAATTAAGAAGCAAGTTACTTAGAAGTAAGATAACGATCTTCCAATTACTTGCTGATGCCGCAACTAACGAAACGGTGTTTTTCGTGTTACAACTTCTCCAACCAAACCCCTATATTTGCCCCATGACTAAAGAACAAATCCAGGATTTAAGGGATAGAATAACTTCCCTGAGGAGGCATCTTTGACATCGATAAGAAACTCGATGCCCTTCATTTGGAACAGGAAATAACCATTGGCCCTCATTTTTGGGACCATCCTAAAGAAGCCGAAAAAGTGCTGGCTTCCATCAAAGTAAAAAAAGTTTGGACAGATGCCTTTCAAAAAGTAGTTGCTACAGTTGAAGATACCGGTGTGCTTTTTGAATTTTTCCAGGCCGGTGATGCCACCGAGGCCGAAATGCAGGAGCAATACAGCGCGGCCATAAAGGAAGTTGAAGAGCTTGAATTTAAAAACATGCTCTCGGCCGAAGAGGACCAGTTTAACGCCGTGCTGCAAATTACTGCAGGCGCAGGCGGCACCGAAAGCTGCGATTGGGCCGGCATGCTGATGCGCATGTATATTATGTGGGGCGAAAAGCATGGCTACA
>JBDUDE010000217.1:0-1533 GCA_040003105.1 Mucilaginibacter sp.
ACCAGGTTAAGGGTTGCCTTACAGGTAGAATAATTTTATAATTATATTGATTAAATTGCAATGACCCGGCCGAGCGCCGGGTTTTTTGTTTTTCGAAAGTAGTTTACCCCGCTAAAATGTATCAGTATTCCCCACTTTTGTATAAAACCGTTTGCCCTGGCCGCCATAGTTTTGCCCTTATAAATTAACAAGTAAAACAATGGCAAAAACAATTTTTATAACAGGGGCTTCGCGCGGATTTGGGAAAATTTGGGCTGAGGCATTTTTAAAACGTGGTGATAAAGTAATTGCAACTGCACGCAATACTGATACGCTGAATGATTTGGTTGCCGCTTACGGCGATGCGGTACTTCCCATCCAATTGGATGTAAACAACCGTGAACAGGTTTTCGCATCGATTGAGCAGGCGAAACAACATTTCGGTACTATTGATGTGCTGATAAACAACGCAGGTTACGGCCTTTTTGGTACGATTGAGGAAACCAGCGAACAAGAGGCCCGCGACCAGGTTGAGACCAATGTATTTGGCCTGCTGTGGGCAACCCAGGCTGTATTGCCGGTAATGCGTGCGCAGGGGCATGGTCACATTATCCAGGTGTCGAGCGTATTGGGCATAGTTACCCTACCGGTACTTGGCATTTACAATGCCAGCAAATTTGCGGTTGAAGGTTTGACCGAAACACTGGCCAGCGAAGTAAAAGGCTTTGGGATAAACGTGAGCCTTATCGAGCCAAATGGCTTTGCTACCGATTGGGCGGGCGCATCTGCCGCCAGTACTGTGCCCATGGATGTTTATGAGCCGGTTAGAGAAGCTTTCCAGGCCGGGTTAACCGATGATATATTCGGTGTGCCGGAAGCAACAGCTGATGCAGTGCTTAAACTGGTTGATGCAGAAAATCCTCCGTTGCGTTTGTTTCTTGGTAAAATGGCCTTGCCATGGGTAAAACAGGTTTATGCCGGCCGCATTGCTGAATGGGAAGCATGGGACGAAGTTGCATCGGCTGCGCACGGGAAGTAATAAAGATTAAATATCGAATAATGAATGTTGAATATCCAACACTGAAGTTTAATACTTCGTCATTCAATATTCATTATTCGGTGTTCATAAATTTTATCCCTCAAGTATTACAAACCAATTACCCTCCACAAAAATCCACAACGTAATTTTGATATCATGAGACATTTTAAAAGCCTTACCGAACTGCACCGGGCAAACGGTTTCCCAGCGCCCGAAAACCCTTTGTTAAGTTTATTACAATGTAATAATACCTGCTCGATAGGGGAAACAGAGTTTACCGGGGATTTTTACATGATAGGCTTTAAGAAGCTAAAGTCGGGTGTGTTTTTGTACGGGCGGACAAAATATGACCATGATTCTGGTTCCATGTCGTTTGTTAAGCCCAGGCAGGTTATCCAGTTAAAAAACCTGGAATTTGAGGAAGATGGATTTCTTATTTATATTCACGAGGATTTTTTGAACGGGCACGTGCTGCATAATGATATTAAAAAGTATGGATATTTTGAATATGAAGC
>JBDUDE010000007.1:0-5070 GCA_040003105.1 Mucilaginibacter sp.
GATAGAAACGACACGCTGGCCGAAAAGCTGTTCAAGTTCGTATTAACAAAAAACAAGCTGCCCGACCCATTATTCAAGCTGTACCAAATGGCGCAGCAACGCGGCGATAAGGACATGGAGAAAAAATATGCCGGAGAGTTTACTGCCAAGGCAACCGATACCGTTTATGGCCGGATGTATAATAAATATATTATAGAAATTTATACCGGTATTCTAAACGCACCTGCTAAAGCCGAGGAACTTGCCAAAGACGAATTAACCAACCGTGCCACCCCGCAAACCTGGGCATGGTATGCTTATACACTGTTCAAAAACAACAAGCACATTGAGGCTTACAAAGTGTTTGAGCAACATGTATCCGGCCAGCCATTAGAGGGATTGGAGCTTTACTACATGGGCGAAATGATGAAAGGCCTGGGCAAAGGCTACAACGCAGGCGAGTTTTTTAAAGCCGCTAAAAAGAACCAACACGACCTCAGCCCTGCGCTTAAAAAAGACCTGGAGAAGAATTTAGAAGAATAAGCGCTGGATTGTCCAATAAGTGGCAATCATGGCTATCATGATCGATAGCGGAATTATAATGTACTTTCGGTAATAAGGCTTATCACCAAAATATCTTGCCAGTACAAAGTATGCGGTTAATATCACCGTTAATTGCCCCAGTTCTACCCCCACGTTAAACATTATCAATGATATAAGATAAGAGTTCTTTGGCAGGCCCAATTGCCCAAGAGCGCCCGCAAACCCCATCCCGTGTACAAGGCCAAACAGAAATACTACGCCAATACGCGAGGTTTTAAGTTTTGGCGAAAGGATGTTTTCCAAAGCAACATACAATATCGATAGCGCTATAACCGGTTCCACAATTTTTGCAGGTGGCGTAATTACGTGGTACATGGCCAGTCCAAGGGTAACCGAATGTGCAACCGTAAAGGCAGTAGCCTGCCACAGTACAGGTTTTAACTTAGGAGACAACAGGAACAAGATCAGTATGAAAAGAATATGGTCAAACCCTAAAGGAAGTATGTGCTTGTAACCCAGCCCCAGGTAAACCAAAGCCGCATCCCCTTTCGACATTTTTTCGAGCTCACCAACAATCACGTGTGCCCAAAGCGGCTGGCTTATCAGCAAAAACAATAACGACAGGCCGACTATGCGCCTGCAATGTGAAGTTTGTGTGGTATTGTGTTCCATTTATTCGATAGGGCTAATATAATTATTATCACAGATGTTAGCCGATTGGATCTGTGGTGAAGAAGTTATCGCAGATGTTAGCTGATTTAATTTCTATTTGTTAGATGATCACCTGGTTCATCAGTTTCGTCTGACTAATATAAAGTAATCGCAGATGTTAGCTGATTGAATTGATGACGCTGATAATTATTTCTATATCTCAAATGGCATCTTTTACATCAGATTCCTCTTCCTAAATCTGCGATCTGTGTTTTACATGACAAAAGCCGGGGATATCCCCGGCCTTCGTAAAACCAAATCTATTATACCCAAGCTTTTTACCATGGAGCAGCTTCGTATGGAAACGAAGTTAAAAACGGCTTATCGTTAGCGTTTACGTGGTCGGATGTAAACGCTGCGTTTTTAGAAGCATCAGGGCCGCCAAATATTAATATTAAACTTACGTCGATAACGTCATCATTTAGGGCTCTGCCGGTAAGCACGTTAGTGCCATCGTAGTAGGTTGTTTTACCTGTGGTTGAAACGCCAAGCACATCCGTTGCCAAAACACCTGTAAACGCTGCGGCTGATAAGCCTAAAAGGTTGGTAGTATAAGCACCGCCATTATAAGCCTGCAACTGGGTCTGGAATTTTGCCTGATAGGCAGCACCCATTACCGAAGGTACAGTGGTGTTGAAATTATCCTTATCAGCAGCACCAACAAATACTGTTGCAATACCGGGACGGCCTACCTGATCGCCTGCTACCGAAAACGCTACACCTGTGTTCGGGTCTGTTGGGGTAACTTTTTTATCTTTACTGCAAGAACTGATTGTTAATGTCAATGCGCAAAGGCCTATTATCGAGTATACTATATTCTTTTTCATGATTCTGATTTCCTTTCTTAATTGATGAATTATTTACTTTTAGTTTGCATCCACACACCTAATTTGCCCGTGCTGTTTAACATGCTTTTTGGAACTTCAACTACAACGCTCAATACGTTAGTTCCGGCAAATGTATCGGTACCAGGGTTGCTAAAGCCTGATGCTGTTCCGCCGGTAATTTTGTGGAACTGGTCGAGGTCAAAAAAGAAGGGATCGTCCCGTGGGCCAGCAAAAGCTTTGATACCTGTACTAGAAGTTGCTGTGATAGCCGGGGTACCATAAGGTGTTACCGGTACAACTACTGATGCTGCGCCAACAACAGTGCTCGATGTGCCTGGTGCAGTTGGTTTAACCGGACCATAGATATACATTTTACCACCTTTGTACACGCACTGAATCACAAGGTCTTCAACATTGTCCCCACTGTTATCAATTTTAAATTCAATCATCGTGTTTTCTGCAAACGATGCAGCGCCGGTCGCAGCAGGTGTTAACAGGCCCTGGGTGTTTCCTACAAAAACAAGATTACTGGTGTTTTCACCTTGGAAAACGTACAAGTCGGTAATGTCGGTGGCCTTACCTTTTACATTAGGTGCATCAGCGTGATCTGATGCCCATAAAATTCCTCCGCCCAGTGTCAGCACAACGGCCGCGGATGCGATAATTAGTCTAGTCTTTTTCATTATGATTATTTTTTAGTTATTTGGTGTGTTTGGTTGAGATACGCAACTTCAATAGCATCCGGTTTTAGGAGGAAGTACTTTTATTTATTCCTGTATGGAATAGACAAGGTCATTTAAGGAAAAAAAAGACGCGTTTAAGTATGAAAACGAGGAGAAACCCGGCCTAAAAAAAAATAAAGAATAATAAGCTTTAAGGAAAATACTTGCAAGATCAGGAATTTGGCAACGGCCAGTGGAAATATAATCCGTACCCGTCCGGATCCTTAAGATGGATGGCTTTCCAGTTGTACCGCGTAATTTCAGGCTTGTTTAGTTCGATACCGTTTTTGATAAGATGCGCGTATAGCCCATCAGTATCCGGGCAGCCAAAGTACAAACAGGTATCCTGGTGCGCGGCAATTCGGATATTGTGGGGGTGAAAAGGGCGGTGTTCAGCATAAGTTCGGCACCGTTTAATTTTAATAAAACCCAATTTGTTTCGTCATTAGGTTCAGACGACATTACAACCGAAAAACCTAAAATATCCCGGTAAAACCTTAATGATGCCGGCATATCAAATACGTACAACATCGGCGCAATGCCTTCAATTCTAAAATCAGGAATATCTGTCTTGATGTTCATCATAACGTAAACTATTTCACGGACCCTACTTTTATTGCCATTACCATCCTTACACAACGCGCTTGTTTTTTCTCATCCTGTACAATAATACGAAACGGCCCCTCTGTTGGTGGCAAAGGTTTGCCATCAATTGTAATAGCTAAAATAATTTGCCTGTCCGTAAAACCCTTATCCAGTTCGGCTAACGCGAAAACGGCCTGGTAGCCGTCACTCCCTTCCGCTACCACAAACTTAGCAAGGTTTTTTCCGTGCAGTTCTTTGCCGAGCGGAACGCCTGCATTTTGCAGTATATCTGCCAGCACAATCCCACTGTAATTATGGTAATTACCGTCTTTATCCTTATACTTTACCTGGACTTGACTATACTGTTGAAGATCAGATAGTTTTAAATCAAGTGGTGTGCTCACTTCACCTGTTACTTTAACGGTTGGTCCGGTTATCTGTGCCTTGGTTAACGGGCTGGCGATTAATAATATTACAATTGATAAGAAAGTGATTATATAACTTTTCATATTGTGATGATAGATAACCCAAAGATAATAACGAAGCTTTACAAAATGATTGGTAATTAGAATTATTTACCAATCGGATTTGTTGCTCAGCCGGGGTATTACAATTCGCCAAACCAATCCATCCACTTTTTTATTAATGCTACCCTGTCCTTCAAAAACTTGGGCCCAAAGAAAATGCTCGACCAATCATCGAAGTTGTCATATTGAAAACCAAGATAAAACATCCAGAAGCCAAATCCCAAACACTGTATAGCTTTCAGTTCATCGTCATGTAACGGTCGGACTGCGCGGTAATTTTCAACAAAAACGCCAAACGCCCGGTCAGTTTCCTGGCGGCTTATTTTGCCGTAAGTTGCTTCCAGAAAGTAATGGATATATAAAACGGTAATGTCATTTGCAAGGTAGCCTTTGCCTGCAAAATCAAAATCAAAGAAAGTTATTTCATTACCGTCAAAATGAAAGTTCTTTGGCAGGAAATCGTAATGGCAATAACCGTAGCTGAAGTTGCTGTAATCAATTTGGTTAAGTCGGGCAATTACTTTTTCGGAGGTGTTTGTTAAATACTCATATTCATCCGGCAGTTCAGCAAATGCGGGCTTAATCGTTTTAACCGGTTGCGAAATTGTGGTTTCGGCATTAAACTTTATCCTATTGTAATTCAGGGCTATATCAGCTGTTATATTATGCACTACTGCCATCTCACGGCCCAGCAAGGCTAATTGAGCATCGTCCAAATCATTAACAACCTTTCCCTGCGCGTAAGTAAATACAACACCGTAACGTGTGCCTTCAATAGCGTTAAAAGTTTGAATTTTATCGCCCGACAAATCATTAATAGGATACGATACTTTTGCACCTTTTTCGGCCAGTACAGTAAGCAATTCAACCTCACCTTTTATCTCATCAAGTTTACGGTGTGCATCGCGGTATATTTTCAGGATGTATTTGTCCGCGCTGGTTTCAATCAAATAAGTATCGCTTACATTTCGGATAAGCAACCTGCAAGTGGTGTCAACAAAACCATAACGTTCTGATATAAAATTATTTAAAGCCGTTGCCGAAAGTGTAGAATACTGCGCCGGGAAAATATCCATCAAGTATTAATTGTTAGTTTATTGTCGCGTAAAGATAGCTTTCGCCTTTAATCTTTCAACCCGAAAATCTTCCTTGAGTTCGATTTTCAAATCTTCATTC
>JBDUDE010000334.1:0-5058 GCA_040003105.1 Mucilaginibacter sp.
CCGAATTATCTGCCGGCAAACATAAACCAATATACCGATAGCACAACGAAACCAGGCTATACGTACTATTACAGTATCCGCACAATTAACAATGGCGGCATAAATAAAAGCAGTGCGAGCCTGGAGGCTGGCTTTACCATTACCGAAGACCGTGTAAATCCGGTTGCCAATGTGCGGGTTTTCGCGTCGGGCAAATCAATTATTTTAAAATGGAATAACCCAATGGGCGAAAGTATAAAGTCGGTTAAAGTGCTTAGGGCGTCGGAAGGACAGCAACCGGCGGAAATAGCATCACTAAATGCTGATAATGAGAATTATACAGACAAGGATGTTGCAGAGGGCACAGTTTACTACTATTGTTTTGTGATAGAAAACAGCAAAGGGAAAACCAGTAATATCACCCAGCCGCTTGGCATAAAGCTGTAAAAAACGCCTAGAAACAACTATTTTAAAACATGCCTATGGTTCAATAATTTGTCCGTTTGGTTAAGTTTAAGTATTTTAGATTTCTTTAAACAAGAATCTGGATGAACTTAATCAATTGTATTGTAATTGATGACGACGAATTGGACAGGTTAACTATTGAAAGCTATATTGAACAAATACCTTTTTTAAAGCTGGAGGGCAGCTATGCTAATCCGCTGGAATGCATCGGTGTTATTGAACAAAAAAATATCCAGCTGCTTTTTTTGGATATTGATATGCCCGAAATAAGTGGTATCGAGTTTTTTAGCGCGCTTAAAAACGCACCGCTTTGCATATTCATTACCTCGCATCCCGAATATGCTTTGGAGGGATTTGAAACCCATGCGCTTGATTTTTTAATTAAACCTGCAAAGTTTGAGCGGTTTCAACGTTCGGCATTGCGGGCACATGAATTTTTGCAGATAAAAAATAAAGCTAAGCTTTATGATGTAAAATTTGCCGACGACTTTTTAACCATAAAGGAAAGCTACGACCTCATTCAAATAAAAATAAGCGATATCATTTACCTTGAGGCGTTAAAGGATTATACCAAAGTTATTACCCCGCAAAAAACGTATCTTACGTTATCAAACCTTAAAAACTTTTTCGAAAAATTGCCCGGTAACCGTTTTTTACGAATCCACCGAAGCTTTGCTGTTTCTGTAAGCCAGATAACAAAAATGGAACAGAGCGAGTTGCTGGTGCACAAAATGCGCCTGCCGGTTGGCCGCACATTTCGCAGCGAGGTAAACCAATATTTAAGGAGCAACCAGTAAAAGCCAATGCGAAAACAACTACTCCCTATCTTTTTTTTTATATCAACAATTTTTACGGCTACGGCACAGCTGCCCGACGCAAAAAGATACCCAAAGCCCGCAGAAAGGTTAAAAGCGGTGAACGCGTTTTGCTCGAAAATGTTGCAGACTGAACGGTACGACAGCCTGCTGATGGCGGCTAAAATTGGTTATGATATATCACGAACAGGAAAAGATGCGGGTGAAAATTCCGTGTTGTGCTATTATATCGGTGCAGGGTATGGCTCGCTGGCAAAAACAGACTCATCCATATATTATTACAAATTATCAGAACAATACGGCACACACACAGGCATGCCCGAGCGGGTGATAAATGCCCAGGCGAGGGTTCTTGAACAGGCGCCGCGCAATTCGGAGTTAAAACGCGAATATTTCGCAAAACTGGAACAAGCCTTTAATAAGTATAAGAATCAGAATAAGTTAACCAGCGAGATAGCCGGGATCCTGGCGGTGGTATACAATGATGAAACCCAGTTTGAAAATTCGTTAAAATATCATTTCCTTGATTTAGCGGCCGAGCAAAGATTAAAAGATTCTACTGGAGTCGGCACTACCCTGGTAAATATTGGCAATACTTATATCCAGATGGGCAATCACGAAAAGGCGCTCCAATATTTGAAGGAATCGCTGCCGTATCTAAATAATTATAAGCGGGGGCAAATGATGGCCTATTATAATATTGCGGCCAATTATATGGATTTAAGTAAGACCGATGCAGCTATCGCTAACTTTCAAAAATCAAATAACATTGCAAAAAGTGTTAATGACACGGCGGCAATGTATAGCATACAGCAAAAATTAGGCATGGCTTACACCGAAAAAAAACAATACGCCAAGGCAGAAGCAATGCTGGTACCTTCCACAAAATATGCAGAGCAGATTAACGATTTGCCAACCATGAGCGACGGTTATCAGGCGCTTGGGGATCTTTACTTTGGAAAGAAAGATTATCCGCTGGCTACCATGTGGCTATTAAAGGCGCTGCAGGTATCCAAAAAAGCAAATATGAAAGAGCGGGCCGCAGAGATCTATCAGATATTGGCCAAGGTTGAAGCAGGCGCCGGCAACTTTGCGAAGGCTTACCAGTATCAAATGCAGTATGCGCTTGTTAAAGATACCCTAACTAAAGAAAGTACCAAGAAAAACCTGGTCGAGCTGGATACTAAGTTTCAGACCGAGAAAAAGCAGCAGCAAATTAACCTGCTGAACCAGAAAGGGAAAACACAGGCAGCCGAACTGGAATCACAGAGGCGCACCCGGTATTTGCTGATAGGTGGGCTGATAGCTGTGATGGTAATTGTTGGCCTGATGGTTAGGGGATACCGGGTAAAACAAAGCGCGAATTTAGCGCTGGCCGGTAAGAACATTGAGCTGGAGGAAAAAAACCACACGCTGAATATGCTGAATGAACAACTTGATGAAGCCAATCAATCAAAAGCAAAGCTCTTTGGTATTCTCAGTCATGATTTGAGGGCGCCGGTAGGAAGCCTTTTTCAGTTTTTAAGTCTGCAAAAAAATAGCGCGGGCAAGCTTAGCGAGACACAAAAGCTACAGCATAACGAGCGCATTATTGCCTCTGCCGAAAACCTGATGGGCTCGATGGAGGACCTGCTGATATGGAGTAAAAGCCAGATGGAATCCTTCGCACCCCAATTACAAGAAGTTACCACCGTTGAACTGGTTGACGAAACCATGGAACTGCATGCCAATTTTGCCAAAACCAAACAGATTAACATGGTAAAAGACAGCGTTGCCGATGTAGTAATTAAAACCGACCTGAATTTTTTGAAGATAGTGTTACGCAATATTACCAGCAATGGCATAAAATTTACACCCGCCGGTGGCACGTTAACCTTTAAGGCCGAAGAAGCCGATAACGCCGTAATATTTTCTATTGCCGATACCGGGCCGGGCATAAGTGAGGCCCAACTCAAAAGTCTTTTTGAATGGAGCAGTATCCGCAGTGACTCTTCGGGCATGGGGCTGCGGCTGGCAAAGGAGTTTACGGAAAGGCTGGGTGGCAAGATCAGGGTAGAATCGGAGGTAGGGAAGGGGACAATATTTTTTGTAGAGATAGAGACCTAAACGCGGAAGATTAAATTTACAGCCAGCGCAAAAAAGCCTCAAATCTTTCGACTTGAGGCTTTCTACTTTCGAGGTAGCGGGAGCAGGACAAGTCTCGAACTTTTTGGGGGATTTAAAAGTTATTGCCGAATACGCCTTACCATCTAATTAATGGGAATAAGTGAAAATCAGGTGGTCAATGTTGAAAATAAAACTTTGGATTAACCACGTTATCCTTATTAGGAAGATTACCCACATCGATTGTCATTGGTGTAATAGGTTGGAACGGCTTAATAATTTACAACTATGTTAACCCACGATAATGATTCTGAAATTTAATTGTTGGTTAAAAAAGCTGATTTTTTCTTAACACGGCTATTTAGAATCTGCTCCCCTTCGAGCGTTCCGTCACAGCTATTTACGATAGGGCTCTGACATGCCGCCCTCTCTAAATTCCCCCGCTGGTTAGCGGGGCGACTTTAACTTCGCCCTTACAAACTTCTCTTAAGTTAACGGCTATGGCGTTCCGCTTCCGGCGGAAAAAACAGCCTACATCTTTTTGAAATATTTAATTGCCGGACCAACTTTTTTAAACCCATGCGCTTCCCTGAATTTATCCTGTTCTTGCTCGGTCATGTTTTTGGCTGCGCCTTCACTTAGTTTGGTGAAAAACTCTTCCATCTTTCCGGCGGGCTGAAAAAACTGCAATAGCCGGCTTTCTCCTTCGCCAACTTTGGCGAAGCTGTGCGGGATCATTCTTGGCCCAAAAACACTGTCCCCGGCCTTGGCAGTATAAGTAACGTCGCCGATGCGAATTAAAAACTCACCTTGCAGCACGTACCACCACTCGTCCTGGTCGAAATGATAATGATGTGAGGGGCCGCCTTCTTTGACCCGTACAGATTCGTACATATAAATGTCGCCATTGGTGTCCGCTGTTGACACTTTGGAAAAGAAAGTATCGCCCTCCAAAAGCGTGATAGGTTTCTCCTGGCGGCTTTTACCATTGGCTACCATAAAACCTGCATTTACCCTTAACCTGGATAAACCAGCTGCGATAGCAGTTATAGGAGCGACAGCAATTGTGCCCAGGGCAAGCATAGATTTCAAAAACGAGTTTCTTTTCATAGCGTGATGTTTTGGTGTCACGTCAAATATATAGATTTTAGGGATTAAGGCAAAAGTGTCTAAAGAAAAGCTGCAGCTTATCCTCCTTCCGTGCGATTAACGCTCAGCCGGACCGAGCGGGAAGTCAAGGCCGTTAACCTTATGGATTAAATATAGCCGCCGGTTCCAAGCGTCATACCCTGCCGGCTCAAGCGTCCACACTTAACCGAAAATAACTGCGAGTGTCCACGCTCGCCAAATGAATGGGTGTTAGCCGCAAAAAGCCTTCAATCTTTCGACCGAAGGCTCTTTAACTTGATTCGAGGTAGCGGGAGCAGGACTCGAACCTACGACCTTCGGGTTATGAGCCCGACGAGCTACCAACTGCTCCATCCCGCACTATTTTTGGTTTTACGATCCGCTTCATTACTGCGGAAAGGGATTTTTTATTTTACTGATGTATATCCAAACATCATCTCATTCAAGAAAACAAAAGTCTTTAGACTCACGACTAAAGACTTTCTAAAAGGTAGCGGGAGCAGGACTCGAACCTACGACCTTCGGGTTATGAGCCCGACGAGCTACCAACTGCTCCATCCCGCACTAT
>JBDUDE010000822.1:0-1525 GCA_040003105.1 Mucilaginibacter sp.
TTTTATTCATAGCTAACATATTTTCTGTCGTTATGCTTAACTTCTACTGCTCCTGCTTCTTTTAATAAATTCGTGATATCCTCGTGCGGGATGTTGCCTTTAGCGTCAATGGCGATAACAAACCTGTCATCAGTAGCCCTAAGGTCCATAACACGTGGTGTGCGGCCCGGGAAAAGGTGCGTTGCATAAAAAAAAGTCAACACCATACCAAAAGCAGTAAATAACACGGTCCACTCAAACGTGATCGGAACAAAATCCGGAACGGCAAATGCGGGCTTACCGCCAATGTTCATAGGCCAATCCTGCACCAGCATGAAATAAGCCATGCTGAAAATGGTTGTACCACCAAGGCAGCCGAACATAAATGCTGCATAACCTAAACGCGAATCTTTAATACCGAGTTTCTTTTCGATGCCGTGAATAGGCATAGGGGTGTAAACATCGTAAATAGGCACGCTGTTTTTCTGTAGCGTATCAATCCCGTGCATCAGCTCATCAGGATCTGCAAAAAGGCCTAAAATATATTTTGTGGTGCTCATTTTTATGCTTTTTTGTAATCTTTAATATTAACACTGTCAAACGATGTTAACGCGTCTTTGTAAAAATCAACCTGCTCGCTATCCAGACCGCCATGTGCAATCAGCTTCTTCTTGGCTTGCTCGCTGCTGCTCTTCAATATCAGCTTCACTTCGGCCATCGCTATTGACGGCAATACGCGGATGAATAACAGGAACATGGTAAAGAACAAACCTATTGAACCGATAAACACGCTTACATCAACCCAGGTTGGATAAAACATAGCCCAGCTTGACGGCACAAAGTCGCGGTGCAGGGAAACAACGATGATTACAAATCGCTCAAACCACATACCTATGTTTACCACGATAGACAGTACCCATGAAATTGGGATATTGGTACGTATCTTTTTGAACCACATTAACTGCGTCATCAATACGTTACAGCCGTACATCATACAACCAGCCCACCAGTATGGCCCTATAAACCTGTTAAGGAATGTATATTGCTCATATTCGCCTGCAGAGTAGTAAGCGATGAAAAACTCGGTTAAATAAGCCACACCTACTATCGAACCTGTTAAAAGGATGATTTTGTTCATCGCTTCGATGTGGAACATAGTGATGTAATTTTCCAGTCCTAATACCTTACGGGTAACCAGCAATAGTGTTTGCACCATGGCGAAACCCGAGAAGATAGCACCCGCAACAAAATATGGCGGGAATATGGTAGTGTGCCATCCCGGTTCAAGGGATGTGGCAAAGTCCATGGATACAATGGTGTGTACTGATAATACCAGCGGCGTTGATATACCGGCCAAAATCAAACAAACGGTTTCGAAACGCTGCCAGGTTTTTACAGAGCCTGTCCAACCGAATGACAATACCGAATATATTTTCTGGCGGATACCTGTAGCGCGGTCACGGATAGTTGCCAGATCGGGCAATAAACCTGTGTACCAGAATACTAATGATACCGAGAAGTAAGTTGATATCGCGAATACGTCCCA
>JBDUDE010000209.1:0-1524 GCA_040003105.1 Mucilaginibacter sp.
TTGCCATATAACCGGCTGTCAGGTTAAACGCCGAGGTTACATCGTACGATACATACAAATTTTGGATGTGATAGCCCGAAGTTGGGATGCTTTGATCGCTGCGGGGGCCAAATGAAAGTTCACCTACAAATGCTGCTTTACCTACCTTTTTTTTCAGGGCAAGGTCAATCATACCTATCGAAACAGAATTGTTTTCGTTTGCAAAGCTGGTAGGGATATTGGAATGTCCCGAAAAATCAGCCTTATAATAAGTATCTACCGAACCTGAAAATACCAGGGGCGGGTCGGCAGCGGGGGCAGCGGTCTTACCGGTGTCGGCCGGCATTGAAGCCGCAGTGGCTTTAAAAGTTGCAAGTGATGCGGCAAGTACAGAAAATAGTAAAAGTCTTTTTTTCATGATAATGGATTGATTGAAAAATTGAATTGTTTTGATTGATTTGAAAAATTGTTTGATTGATTTGAAATTGTTAAAGCACAGAAATCCTGTATCTGAATTATTTAAAGCTTTAATTCAGCATTATTTTTAATAAAGAGTGTTATTTAAAAAGAACCCTTATGCAGCTGATTGTAAAAGGATGGTTATTGCAGAATCAAAAACCAGCCGCATAAGGGTATATATTTAAAGGTTAAGCAGTAACCTTAGCACCTGTTTCGAACAAACCGCTTAAGCTAACTTCGTCGTCCTGCGGCGGATAAGCCTCAATTCCGTGGTCGAATACGTCCAAACCACCAACTCCGGCTTCGCCATGTTCTTCAACACGCAATCTCCATGGGTTTGGCAATTTATTGATGATAAACATCATAACGTAAGTCACCACAAAAACCGCAATTGCAATTGAGAATGTGCCTATGGCCTGGGCTGCAAGTACGTGGGTACCGCCACCGTAAAACAAACCTGCAACCGGGGCAGAGTCATCAGCACCGGTAGGGCCTGTAGCGCCATATTTGCCGCAGGCAAATAAACCTAATGATAATGTTCCCCATATACCGTTTAAACCGTGTACAGATACTGCACCAACCGGATCATCAATACGGAACCACTCGAAAATATAAACACCTGCAAATACTATAAAGCCTGCAACAGCACCAAGCATTATTGCGCCGAACGGGCTAACCCAGTAACATGGGCAGGTAATAGCAACTAAACCTGCAAGGAAACCATTTACGGTAAATGCCAAATCAAATTTACCTTTGGTTGGGCCCCACCATAATGCAGCAAGCATTGCGGTAAAACCGGCGGCGCAGGCAGCAAGCGTAGTGTTTGCAGCAACACGGCCGATACCCTGGCCATCCATAGCAGATAATGTACTTCCGGGGTTAAAGCCGTACCAGCCAAACCATAGTATAAAACCACCCACGGCAGCAACTAATAAGTTGTGGCCTGCAGGCAATCCGCCTTTAGCTTTGTCATCGCGGGCAAATATGCGGCCTAAGCGCGGGCCTAATACTATCGCGCCGGCTAATGATGCCATACCGCCTATAGTGTGTACAACAGTTGAGCCTGCAAAATCGCGGAAACCCTGG
>JBDUDE010000128.1:0-5046 GCA_040003105.1 Mucilaginibacter sp.
GATACTTAAAAATATATATAAATACATTATTTTAATGCCGGTTTATATATAATTATTATCTTAGGTGCACCCTGATATAGTATAATGATTAAGTGTTTTTCGGCCCTTTGCCTTTGCCTGGCTACGGTTTATTGTGTTAATCCTCACCCGGCTGACTCGTCGGCAACTATCTCGTCAAAGCAGAGTTACCAGTTTGTTTATAATTCCAAATTTAACCGCGTTGAGGTTAAAGAAGTTTTAAACGATGTTTATACTAGTAATAATTATGCTGTAAAAATTCCGGTTGTTGAAGGGTATAACGACCAGGTTACCATCGACGAGGTTAAGTGCAAGGTTGATAACCGCACGCCATCCGATTTTAAGCCCGAATACTCATACTATTCTGTTGATGATGTTTTTTACTCAGATGCCCGCATTTGCTACTTCCCCATGATTTTGCCTAAAACTGGCAGTAAAGGCAGTGTGACTTTTAATGAAACCGTACTCGACCCCCGATATTTTACCTCCGTTTATTTTGCTGAATCGCTACCCGTTTCCGCCCGCGAAATAACTTTTACTATTCCGCGATGGATGAAGGTGGAGTTAAAAGAAATGAATTTTAACGGTTACAGCATCAAAAAAGCGGTAACCTATAACAGTCATGACGATGCGGATGTGTACACTTATACCGCGCAGAATATCCCCGCAACTAAAAATGAAGAAAACAGCCCCGGGCCAAGCTACCTGTACCCGCATATAATGGTGCTTAGCAAGTCGGCCACTACAGGGGGGCACAGTTTTACTTATTTTGCTACGCTTGATAACCAGTACGACTGGTACAAAACGCTGGTAAAAGAAATTAAAAACAACGACGCCATTATCGCGGCCAAAGCAAAAGAGTTGACAACCGGCCTTATAAACGATATGGATAAAATTAAAGCCATATTTTATTATGTGCAGGATAACATCCGCTATATTGCTTTTGAAAACGGCATGGCGGGCTTTAAGCCCGAAAGCGCCGACGAAGTATTGCGTAAAAAATATGGCGATTGCAAGGGAATGGCTAATCTTACGAGGTCGTTATTAAAGGCCCAGGGTTATGATGCACATTTGTGCTGGTTGGGCACTAACCACATTGCTTATAATTACAGCACGCCATCGATGGCGGTTGATAACCACATGATATGCGCCTTAAATTATAAAGGCAAAACTATTTATTTAGATGCCACCGAAACCTACATCGGCTTAAATGAATATGCCGAGCGCATTCAAGGCAGGCAGGTACTGATTGAAAATGGTGATAAATATATATTAGCGAATATACCCATGGCTTCGGCCACGCAAAATTATGACGCCGAAACAAGCAAGCTGGCCATCAACGGTACGGCGCTTACCGGCAGCATTACCCACACATGGAAAGGCGAGGACAAAGAAGAAGTGCTAAGCGGTTTGAACAGTATTAAAAAAGAACGAAGCGACGAAGCGCTGATACATTACCTGTCGAACAGAAACAACGACAATGAAATTAAGGACCTGAATATTTCGAGCATCTACAATACCGATGCCAACCTCAGCGCCAGTTACAAAGTGAATTTTAAAAACGCAGTATCGGTATTCAGTAAGGCATACTATATTGATTTGGACCCCAGAAAGGAGTTTATTAATTCGGCAATAAAAATTGATGAGCGAAAGCACGACTATTGGTTTGATTATAAAACCAATATTACCAAAGAAACCGAACTTGCCATACCTGCCAATTACAAAGTAACCGCTGTGCCGGCACCGCTAAATATCACCAATGCCGACTATGAATTTCATATTAACTACGAAAACAAGCCGGGGAAGCTTATTTATAAAAAAATCATCCTGGTAAAAAATACCCACATGCCCGTAGCAAAGTTTGTACAATGGAATAAAGACATTGAACAGCTTGCCAAAACCTATAACGAAAATATCACCCTGAAACCCATATCTGAATGAGAAGACTTTTACTTATCACCATCTGCACCCTGGTTTACACTGCATCGTTCGGTCAAAGCGAAAAAGATAAGCGCGCCTATGCCGAACAGGCAACCAAAATTCAAACTGATGTGTGGGGAAGCCCTTCTGCGGAATTTAAGGTAACTACAGTACCGGCAAATTTGAGCAAAGAAAGCGCGGTTGTTTTGGCGCGTTCATTCAGCCTTTCGAGAGCGTCTACCGGCAAATTGAAATTCGGAAGGGCCCTTGGGATAACAACGCGTACCACTAAATTCAGCATCTTTCACGAAAGGGTTAAAATAAACGATAAAACTGCGCTCGATGAATTTTCAACGCTTCAGTATCAAAAAAAGTTGGATAAGACCACATCGCAGCTGTTCGCAAAGTTTATGGACGTAAATAATACGTTTATTGGGGCTAAGGTAATAAAACCGGCAGGCAAAGAAATAATTGTTAATACAAGTGAGGAGGTATTGACGAAAAATGAATCGAAAGACCAAAAGGGCAAACTTGCTATCCCCGACTTGCAGGTTGGTGACGTGCTTGACTATTACATTTGTAAGCAGGACATAGCCGATAAAGACGAAGGCAATATGTATAAGGACAATGATAATGTATTGTCGCTGGTTGATGAATACCCGGTTTTGTATTACAGCATCGATTTTCAATATAATAAAAAAATTAAAGTAAGAACTGTATACGCTAACGGGGCCAAACCATTTGAAGAAAGTCACAATGCCGAAGGCGATTTGCTGTTGAGCCTAAAACTCACCAACGTCCCCAAATACAAGGGGCAACTGTGGACCTCGGGCTACCGGCAGTACCCCTATATTGAAATAGGAAGCGCGTATGATGACCCAACCGACAAGATTATTGAGAAAAATCATTTTGACGGCAAAACAGCGATGTTCCAGGCCAGGAAATTCAACTTTGAAAAAAGCTTTGTTGAACGGGAGTTTTTTTTCGCAACGCTGGTGGAAAAGGTTAAAGATGCCTTTAAAGATAAAAAATCTCTAAAAGCCGCGTCGGCTGATAGTATTGCAAAAGTGTATTACGCCAGATGGAAATTCGAAACCTTTTGTCATTACCTGCCAAATGATTTGCGGGACCTGCCAGGGATGAAATATCGCGCAGCCGCAAGCCATGTTAATGTAATAAATGCCTGCTTTGTATTAAATGAGCTAAAGGTAGATTTTGATGTGCTGCTTGTTTCATCGCGTAACGGCAATAGTTTGGATAACGTTTTTAACGAGGAGGATTTCGATGCGCTTATCCGCATAAACGGCAGTAAACCGGCTTATATGTGTTTTGATGATGTGGTGACGCATTATAATGAAATTCCGGCCCGTTTCCAGGGCGAAAAGGCAATAGTGCTGCATCCCAAACGCCGCAACGACCACGAATACGATTTTACTGAAACGGAAGATATATTACCGGTAACAATTGCGGCCCAAAACTCTATTAACGAGCAGCTAAATGTTAACCTAACGGGCGCCGACCTTAAAAAACTAAAAATTGACAGGACTGTAAAAGAGACAGGTTCGTTAAGGCACGACGACCAAAAAGATTTGATGCTGGCCGATGAAATTGACGCTGGAATAATGAATGCTGCAAATGGCGATGCTATTGAAAAACGGTATAAAAACTATACTGGTGTAAAAAAACTTCCGCAGCAGGTAACAGACGCCTTTACAAAAGAACATAGCGACAAAGACAAATACTATACCGATGAAGTTAAAGCAAAGTTTGGCCAGGAGCCTCAAAAAGTAACTAACTGTAAAATAATAAATCACGGGCTTAGTAATGCAAACCCAGTATTTGAATATACAGAATCGTTCGAAATGGATAACCTGGTAAAAAAAGCGGGTAATAATTATATAATAGACGCCGGGAAGTTAACAGGAGGTTTCTTAAAGCTTGATGAAAAAGACAAAGTGCGCGATAAGGACGTTTACATGCCATCGGCCCGCAGCTTTAGCTATATAATTGCCATCACCATTCCTGCCGGCTACACTGTTAAGGGGATTGAAGAGCTAACCAGGAACAAGGCCAACAAAACAGGCACTTTTTCAGCAGGGGCAGTTGTAAAAGGTAACGTAGTTGTTATTACCGTGACACGCGTTTACAGCAATAATTTTGAAAAAGCAGCCGATTGGCCGTTGTTGAAAGATTTGATAGAAACCGCTTCAGATTTTGATTCGGCAAAGCTGTTGCTGGAGAAGCAGGGGTAGGGGGAGTTTGTAAATTACAATAACGGCATTTGGAGTACGCTTAAAGATATTGAAAGAAATAGCAGGGGTGCACAATATCAACTGCAAAAGCTTGTCAACGAGAAGTCAGGTGAAAAAATTCGATAAAACATAAGTAGTTGAATTTCAACTATATATACATAAGCCGTGTTGCTTGCAGGGTGTTTACACTTTTTTACGTTTTTTTGACGAAATTTAACAATAAGTACCTTATAAACAGTATGTTATGTAATGTGCTAATCTCGAAAAGTGTAAACACCTGTAAACACCTTGTATTACCTACTACCTGTCGCTCCTGTAATAGCAATTCAAGCTATCAAAAAAGCTAAGAGTACCCTTTTTTCCTGGTCATTTTGGATATAGATTGTCAATGTTTCCATAAGCGCATTTAATATTTAGCGTGCCAGTTACAATATTTTTATTTCGAAAATACATCCCAATCGGTGAAATCACAAAACCAATAACTTTCGGTCTTTCGGACTTCCCGACTTTCGGACTAATACTTACCTTTGCCTCATGACAGCTACTCAAATTCGTCAGGCTTTTCTTGATTTTTTTGCATCGAAGGGACATACCATTGTGCCCTCGGCGCCTATTGTAATTAAAAACGACCCTACGCTGATGTTTACCAACGCGGGGATGAACCAGTTTAAAGCGATTTTTTTAGGCGAGGAAACGCCAAAATTTAAACGGGCGGTTGATACGCAGCGCTGTTTGCGTGTGTCGGGCAAGCATAACGATTTGGAAGAAGTGGGTATAGATACCTATCACCACACCATGTTCGAGATGCTGGGCAACTGGAGCTTTGGCGATTACTTTAAAAAAGAAGCCATTGCCT
>JBDUDE010000950.1:0-5043 GCA_040003105.1 Mucilaginibacter sp.
AGCGGGATAATACAATAGCGGGGTTACTACTGGCTTATAATTGGTTTTAAATTAACACTATAAGTATACTAAAAAAACATCAGCCCGGTAACAAATCTTCTCCGGCTGTCAATAATTGCTCGCCCGGTTATCTATGATACAGGCACTTCAATTGTAACCACAGTTCCCTTTCCGGGAGTGGTTAAATACCTGATGGTGCCTTTCAAATATTCAACACGAGTGACAATATCTTTAGGGCAGGTACCGTCAGAATTTCCCGATTCTTCAGCATTTAGCCCCACACCGTTATCGGTAATTTTTGTGGTGATCCCCTTACCGTCCCTGTTTAATACAAGGTCAATCCGGGTTGCTTTGGCCTGCTTAATTACGTTGTTAATACTTTCCTGTATAATGCGGTACAACATGGTCTCCACATTGCTTTCCAGCTTGTTTTTAAAACCGGTTGTTTCCAATGTTACTTTCAGGCTGTCTGAGTGTATTTTTTCGACATAGTTTTCCAAATCAACTGCTATGCCCGATCTCAACAGCATATCAGGCATCACGCGGTACGATATGGTGCGCACTTCTTTGCAGCTTTCATCAACCAGCGCAAGGGTATTCTCCGCCAAAAACCGGTCCTCCCCGCGTGCAAACGTAATCCGTTCAAATAAACAGCTCAGGTTCATTTTAACCGCCGAAAACAACTGGCCAACACCATCATGTAATTCGTGGGCTATCCGCTTGCGCTCATTTTCCTCAGCATCAACTATTGCCATTGCAACAAAATCCTGCTGCTTAAACAACAAGGCCCTCGCATCGGCCTTTTGCCTTAGCTTTTGACGATTATAAGACAAGGCTGCTACGATACCAGAAAGCACGAAAAGCCCCGCAATAATGCCAATGGTTTTATCACGACTGATTATAGCTAGTTTTTGAATCGCATTCTCCTTGTTCAACAGTCTTATTTGCTGCTCTTTTTTTTCGTTTTCGTATTTGGCCTTCTGCGTTAGCGGGTCATTGTCGCCCATCCGTTTTTCGTGGTATTCCGAACCCGCATTTTTGTCTCCGGTTTGCTTGTAATGGTTATGCAACCCCGCGTACGATTTCATGGCAAACAATGGCAACAGCCACAGCATCATTGCAAGCTTTTTCATCAGTTAATGGTTTAAAACAGGGATTCTGAAACACTACTATGCACCGAGGGGATTAGCACCTGCGGGACAAGCATTAATATGGTTAAACCATTTAAAAACCCTCCGCAGCACTAACAATACATCAATAATTTATTACTAAAGATATATAAAAATAAATTGCAAATGGTACGTACCGCCCGGTATTTTAAACTACGCAGAAACCACATATTTACCTATAATTAAGCTAGTTATAGCCTGTTTTCAAAGCCATGTGCCAATATACTACATATGTATTATTGATAGCCTTTGCTATTTGCCGTTGCTTAGTACTATCAAATAATAACAAAAAAATACCACTTATTTACAAATCACAAAAAACAAAAAAAATGAAAAAATTATTTACATTGGTTATCGTAATGCTGGTAGCATTAACCTCCTCAAAAGTGTTCGCTCAATCAAGCGACTACAAAAAATTCAGCTTAGGCATCGGCCTTGAAGGTGCCTTACCTGTAAGCGGGTTCAGCAGTGTTTATTCAGTAGGCGGCGGGGCAACTTTACGTGCAGCTATCGGACTTGATAAATCAAGCGCAGTAACCATCACTTCGGGCGTAATTGTGTTTGCACCTAAAAGCAGCGCGGGTACCGGTTTAAAGGCACAGGTCAACATCCCTGTTAAAGCCGGTTACCGCTACATGTTCAGCGATAATTTTTATGGTATAGGCGAAGCCGGTATCACTTTTGCAAAAGTTTATGCTTCAAACGGGCAGGGCGGCTCAATATCGGCAACCGGCTCTGAATTTACCTATGCTCCTGGTGTTGGTTTATTACTGGGAGGTTTTGATGTAAGCTTAAGGTACGAAGGTTACAGCAGCTCGGGCTTTTTAGGAGCGCGGGTTGGGTTTAATTTTTAATCAATCCGGCGGAATGGAGACGCAAAGTATTGCGTCTCTACAGGTCAAACTCCACGGTTAATGAACTATTGCGATGAACACCATTGTTTTATTAATAATAACATTTTTCGTGATGGGCCTCGGGTCTTTCAAAAAAAGTCCGGACCGGTAAAGTTTAAATAATAAATAAGCTGCTTCGTAATCATGGGGCGGCTTATTTATACTATTAAATAAGTAAGTTTATACCATTAATGCCGGCAGGCCATTAAAATAACCTGGTTATGAGCGTAAGAATAGCCCTTGTAGATGATAAGCGTATTATTCGGAACACGTTAGCCGAACAAATCAGCTATTATAAAGAAATCACCGTTGTCTTCCAGGCGAATGATGGCAGTGAGTTTTTAGAAAACATGAAAGCCCTTACTGCTGATGCGCGGCCGGAAGTGGTTTTAATGGATATTGAAATGCCCATAATGGATGGTATTGAAGCCGTGACCATAGCCAAGGAAGTTTACCCTGACACCCATTTTTTGATGCTTACCGTTTTTGATGACGACGAGAAGCTATTTGAAGCCATTAAGGCCGGGGCCACCGGTTATTTATTGAAGGATGAAAAGGTATCGAGTATTGTGAAAGCCATTACCGAAATAATTTTTGAAGGCGGAGTGCCTATGTCGCCGCGTATCGCCCGTAAGGTGCTCGGACTGCTGCGCAATTCGCCTGATGAAGCACCACCTGCAACCGAACACGAGACCGAAGTCGCCCATACCCTATCCACCCGCGAACTGGAAATATTGAACCGCATTGTCGACGGGCTAAATTACCAGCAAATTGGAGAGCGGCTGTTTATAAGCCCCCATACCGTGCGCAAGCACATAGCCAATATTTACGAAAAACTCCACGTATCAAACAAAGCATCGGCCATTAAGATTGCGATAAGGAAGAAGTGGTTTAGTTGAAGTCGGGAAAGTCAGTAAAGTCGGAAAAGTCAGCAAAGAAGCTGCAAGGAGGTCCGAAAAGTCGAAAAAGTCAGTAAAGAAGCTGCAGGTAGGTCCGAAAAGCCCGGGACCTGTACAGAAACTGCCGGATTAGTGCGAAGATCAGGACGACAATTTGACTCAATCAACTTTTGTCTTTCCCGACTTTCCGGACTTTCCGGACTTTCCGGACTTTCGGACTTTTTCCCATATATTTACCCTATCATGATTATCGTAATTCAATGTACCGACCGGGCCGGGCTGGTTGCGTCCGTATCAGCTATTTTAGCCAAAAACCTTTTTAATATTGTTTCGCTCCGCGAGTATGTGGACCAGGCCGAAAACCTGTTTTTTATGCGGCTGGAAGTTTCTGTTGGTGGGGACGAGTCGACATTAGAAAAACAGTTACTTAAGGTACTGCCTGACGAAGCCACTATTTTAATTAACCCGCTTCCCGAGAAAAAAGTGGTGGTAATGGTAACTAAAGAATACCATTGCCTGGCCGATATATTAATCCGTAATTATTTTGGAACATTGGGTGCTACCGTACAATGTGTTATTGGCAACCATGATGTGTTGCAGGATATATGCAGGCGCTTTGATATGCCTTTTTACTTTATATCGCACCAGCAGGTGAGCAAGGATGAATTTGAAGAAAAGATTGCCGAAACGGTAGATAAATACAACCCCGATTATATTGTGCTGGCTAAATTTATGCGGATACTATCGCCGAAGCTGGTGGCCAAATTCCCGATGCGGATTATTAATATCCATCACTCGTTTTTACCAGCATTTATTGGCGCCAGTCCTTACCGCCAGGCATTTGAGCGGGGGGTGAAATTGATAGGGGCAACTGCCCATTTTGTGTCGAACGAGTTGGATGAAGGTCCAATCATCGCGCAGCAAACCATCCCGGTAAACCACTCGTTTACCACTGTGGATATGGTAAAGGCTGGTAAAGAAATTGAAACATCGGTACTGGCACGGGCACTAAAACTGGTGTTTGAAGACAGGGTGTTTGTGTATAAAAATAAGACGGTGGTGTTTGAGTAGGCTATTGTTAAGTCGAAAGTCTTGAGTCGCAAGTCTTAAGTCAAATTTTGTTTTTCTTTTGACTTAGAACTTAAGACTTTCGACTCAAGACTAAGCGTCAATTCATAGTTGACACGAAATTAGTCCAATGCTTTTACCTGTTATATAAAGCAGTCGGCAAGCCATCGAGACTCAACATGTTCTTTTCTTTTTTGTAAGCCTCCAAACCTTCCTCGCCTTTATTTAGCGCCCATTTCTGCATTTGGTCGCGCTCGCCTTCATAGCTATAATACGGAACGCCAAAACCGCATGAGGTTTGTACTTTATCGATATCGGCAACTATAATTTGCCTTGTACCCAGCACAAGTTTAAAATGCGCCGCTAATGGTTCCCATTCTGCATCGCCGGGCAACACGGTATAGCCTCTTCCATATAGGCGCAAAATATTAGGCGGCCCGTCAAAAGCGCAAAACATAAATGTAATGCGGCCATTCTCCAGCAAGTGCGCCGATGTTTCGTTCCCGCTGCCGATAACATCCATATAAGCCACCCTGTTAGGCGAAAATACATAAAAGCTATCCATTCCCTTTGGCGACAAGTTAATATGCCCGTCAGCATCAAGCGGTGCAGTGGCCACGAAAAACATCTTTTGGTTTTCTATAAAAACCTTATGCTGGTTTAAAATATCATCAAAAAACTTGCCCATAAAATAATTGGAGTCGGTAAATAATAATTAAAGTTAAGCCATTTATGGTTTGATACTATACTGCATAAGTGATTTTACAAATATTATACAATGATTAAATAGTATGTTTTGCGTTTCAGAATCTATATTTGGGAAACCTGCTATTATGGATACTCCAACCAATTCCCGCCGCCAATTTGTAAAAAGCACTGCCGCCGGTATAGGCCTGCTTACCTTGCCATCCTTATTAAATGCAGAAAACAATATCGCGGCAGCAAAAAAGAAAATTGTTTGCGTTGGGGGCCACCCCGACGACCCGGAAAGCGGCTGCGGCGGCACGTTAGCCA
>JBDUDE010000720.1:0-1518 GCA_040003105.1 Mucilaginibacter sp.
AAGACGCCGATAGACTGGCAGATAATTTAATTTGATGATGGATTGATTTGAAGATTTGAAAATTACCTTAATTCAATCATTTTCAAATTGGCACGTCATCAAATCTTCAAATCAATATTCCAGCGGCACTATCGGTTCCTTCTTACTGGTCGACATAATCATCATCGTCTGGAAAGTTTTAACCACCGTAATGCGGCTTATTTTTTCCATAATCAGTTGCTCGTACGATTTAATATCACGCACATAAACCTTCAGCAAAAAGTCGCACTGGCCGGTAACGTGGTGGCATTCGGTAATTTCTTTGATGGTTTGTATTTCATCCAAAAAATTCTGGATGGTGTTCTTTTGATGAAAATCAAGCGATATCTGTATAAAGGTTTTTATCCCTAAACCCAGCTTTTCCTCATCTACCAATGCGTGGTAGCTTTTAATATATTCCGCATTTTCAAGCTTACGCACACGCTCGAGGGTTGGTGCCGGTGAAAGCCCTATCTCGTTTGAAAGCTGGAGGTTAGTTATCCTTCCATTTGCCTGTAAAATCTTTAATATCTGCAGGTCTGTTTTATCTATTTCGGTAGCCATAGTATATGCAAATATATAATTTTAGTTAATCCACAAAATAAAATTCTTAAAAAAACACCTTTAACCGAAATAAATTCTTTTTAAGAAAAAATTTAGATAAGTCTAAATTTTTTCTTAGGTTTGCATAAATGAATACTTTAGCCGAAGAAAACTACCTTAAATCCATCTATCACCTGTCGCTTAACGCCGAAAGTGTAAGCACAAACCAGTTGGCGGCGCTGTTAAATACCAAAGCATCGTCGGTAACGGATATGTTAAAAAAGCTGGCCGAAAAGGAATTGATTAACTACACGCCTTACCAGGGCGTTACGCTTACGGCGGCTGGCGAGAAAATCGCCGTTAACATAATCCGCAAACACAGGCTGTGGGAGTTTTTTTTGGTGGAGAAATTAAACTTTAAGTGGGATGAAGTGCACGAAATGGCCGAAGAAATGGAACACATCTCATCAAATGAATTAATTGACCGCCTGGATAAATTTATGGGATTCCCAAAATACGACCCGCACGGCGACCCAATACCCGACTGCGACGGCAAATTTAAAACGCATGATTTAAAACCGGTTTCGGCAATTGATGTTACTAATGGCGGCATAATTTGCGGCGTACGTGACCACTCTCCCGCCTTTTTACAATACCTGGAAAAACAGGGCTTAACCATAGGAAAACAAATAAGTGTGACTGATATTATAGAATTCGACCGCTCGATGGTGTTACAGATGGAAAACAAAACGGTACAAATAAGCCGTGAAGTAGCTAACAATTTATTGATAACCTTATGAGCAATAATGACGGCCATTCTTTAGCTAACGTCCACAGCTCGATAAACCCGGAGAGCAAAATCGGGTGGAAAAGAGTACTCGCCTTTTTAGGCCCCGCGTATCTTGTCAGCGTAGGTTATATGGATCCGGGCAACTGGGCAACCGATATTGCCGGCGG
>JBDUDE010000171.1:0-5015 GCA_040003105.1 Mucilaginibacter sp.
CAGTAAAAGCGGCGTTAACTAACCCCGTGAAGAGTTTGCGTTCGGAATGAGGGAGTTCATAGGAGGAAGTTCATGGTTGATGGTTCGTAGTTCATAGTGAAAAATTGCAGCGGCTATGAACTATGAACCATGAACCATGAGCCCCTGAACCATTAACTTTCAAAAAAAATGCACACACTCTGTAACAGAATTGCTACTTTGCGGCTTAATTATAAACCGGTTGTTCAGGGCGCATTTACAAGGGTGTTGAATATCAATTAGCCCGGTTGTTTAACAGGGTTGCATGAAGTTTTTTTTCTGGAGTATTATTTTTTTGTTTGTATCGATAGGGCTATTTGCGCAGCAAAGCCCGGTTCCTATTAAACGGATACCCGTACACCGCAATGGACTCGTAAAAGATACTATTCGGATTGATACGTTAGAGCGTCCGCCCAAAGTACCGCTATCCAAACAGGAAGATATTGGTGATGTATTGTCGAAATTGTTTCACAGCAAGCCCGCGCCGGTGGTCGACAGTATTACCAGCAAACCAGAAATTTCTATCGCCCCGGCTATTGGTTATACATTGCTTTCAAAATTTGCATTGGTGCTGTCGGGTAACGCTATTTTTAAAACGGCCCCGCAGTCGCGCATTTCAACAATAATTGCCAGTACGTCATATACCCAGAATAAACAGTTTACCCTGCCTATCCAAACCAATATCTGGAGCAAGGATAATATGTACAACTTTGTGGGCGAGTATCAATACTTCAAATACCCGCAAAGCACTTATGGGCTGGGCAGCAGCTCGAACATTAAAAACGAGGACCCGATGGATTACTCGTTTTTTAAATTTTACCAAACGGCGATGCGGCATGTTGCCGGGGATTTTTACGCAGGTTTCGGTTTTATTATTGATACACACTGGAACATATCTGACAAGGGCCCGATAAACGGTGCGCCTAATGAGTATGAAAGCTATGGCAAAGCATCGCACACCATAGCATCCGGCCTAACCTTCAACATGGTGCTCGATTCGCGCGATAACGCCATTAACCCGTTTAAAGGCGGCTATGCCGCGCTGCAATACCGCGACAACTATGAGTTTTTTGGCAGCACCACACCGTGGCGGTCGCTGATACTGGATGTGCGCAAATATTTCCGGTTTCCTGAGAATTCGGACAACGTGCTGGCATTCTGGAATTACGATTGGCTGATCTTAAGCGGCAAACCCGGCTATCTTGACTTGCCAAGTACACAATGGGACGGCAATACAGCAACGGGTCGCGGCTACATACAGGGCCGTTTCCGCGGCGCGCAAATGGTATACGCCGAAGCCGAATACCGCTTTAAAATTACCCGCAACGGCCTGCTTGGCGGCGTGCTGTTTATAAATGGCGAATCATTTTCGGCAGGGCCCGGTACCAGCCTGCAGCGCATCCAACCCGGCTATGGCCCCGGCTTGCGGTTGAAGCTTAATAAAACTTCAAACACAAATATTACCATCGACTACGGCTTTGGCCGGCAGGGCAGTAACGGTTTGTTCATTGATATAGGGGAGGCGTTTTAATTTTTGTTGATTGGGTTGGTACCCTCAAGCGTTATTGTTGCCTCACCTAAATCCTCTCCAAAGGAGAGGACTTAAGCTTCGCTCTTCGGAAACCCCTTTTCAGAACCCTCTCCTTTGGAGAGGGCAGGGTGAGGCGACGACCAGCCATTTTGGTGTCGCCCTAAACTCATCTAACTGAAGTTAAATCACCAGGTTGTTCTATTCCTCAACCTTCCTGTTTTTCTGTCTTCCCGACTTTCCCGACTCCAATCGTTAATTCTTGTTAAAACCTGTTAAATAACTGTTAATCAGTAAGCCGGTGTTTCTTTTGGATAGGTCAATGCCTTAGCTTTGGTCAACAACAATTGAAAACCTTATGTTAAAAAGCTATTTTAAAATCGCCTGGCGCAACCTTATCCGGCATAAAAGTTTTTCATTTATCAATATCGGCGGGTTGTCGATAGGCATTGCAGCTTGCCTGCTCATTTCGCTTTACGTGCATTATCAACTGAGCTTTGATGCGGCCAACAGCAAAAGGGACAGGATACTACGTGTAAGCAACATTATACATACCCCCGAAAATGACAACATCAACATGGCGCTGTCGCCCGAATTGCTGGGCACCACGCTAAACCGCAGTTTCCCGGAAGTGCAGACATCGGTGCGTTTTGCACCAACCAAAGGCGTAATAAAACTAAACGGACAGATTTTCAAAGAAGATGATGTTTATACCGCCGACGCCAATATATTCGATGTGTTTGATTATAAGTTTGCGGAAGGTAGTCCCGCGCAGGCACTTACTGATTTGCATGGCTTAACGCTAACCAAAACCACCGCCATAAAATACTTTGGCAAAGGCAGCGCCCTTAATAAAACCATTACCTGCAACGGCAAGCTTTACCACGTAAGCGCCGTGCTGGAAGATTTGCCCGAAAACAGCGACCTTAAATTTACCGTATTGCTGCCGGCCGAGTTTTATAAAACAACCCGTTGGCTGGAGGATGATTTTTCGGTTTATACCTATGTGTTGTTTAAACAAAAGCCCAATGCTGCCGCTTTTGAAAAAAAGCTGGCCAAGTTTTCGAAGGAGACCATCCAGCTTGAGTTTAATAAAATAGGCGCTACCAAATACTATGTGGAGTTTAATACCGAACCGCTCACAAATTTACATTTCAGCGTGGGCAAATTGGGCGATACGCCGAAAGGGGATAAGCAGTTGGTTTATATATTTTCAGTCTTAGCGGGTGTTATTTTGTTTATAGCGTTGCTAAACTACATCAACCTGTCGACCGCGCGTGCTGCCGAGCGGGCCAAAGAGGTAGGTGTGCGTAAAGTAAATGGCGCGGTGCAGGCCAGCCTAATTAGCCAGTTTTTGTTCGAATCCTTTTTTGTGACGCTAATGGCGTTGATTATAGCAATAGGAGTGAGCCTGGCCATGCTGCCGCTTTTAAATAACCTGCTGCAAATAAAAATTTCGTTTTTTAGTTCAGGTTTTACTTTCCTGTTGATTTGCGGACTGGTGTTGGCGTCGTCGCTGTTAACAGGTTTGTACCCGGCGTTTGTACTGTCGGCCTTTACACCGGTTGCTGCGTTAAAGGCAAATTTTAAACATGCGGCAAAAGGTATTAGCCTGCGCAAAGTAATTACCGTTACCCAATTTGTAGTAGCCACGGTGATGATTGCCGGCGCGTTTATTATGAACAAGCAAATTAATTTTGTACAGCACCGCTCACTGGGCTATGATAAAAGCCAGGTGCTTAATGTGTCGCTCCCGGATGATTCAATAGCGCTAACACGTGTGCCGGCATTCAACAATACGCTAAGACAAATGAGCCAGGTAAACGGCACATCGGTACAAAGCGGGCTGGGTGTTGATAATGGCGGACAGGCAAAATCAACCACTATGGTAACTGCCAATGGCCGGAAGCGCGAACTGATGTCGAACTATTTTTCTATCGATGATAAGTTCATTCCGTTACTAAAAATGCAATTGGTGGCCGGGCGTAATTTCTCGGAGCAGATGATTACCGATAAAAAGGAAGGCTTTATAGTAAACGAAGCATTTGTTAAGCAACTGGGCTGGAAGCAACCCATTGGTCAGCCTATCAAGGGGATGGAACATGAGGGGCATGTAGTAGGTGTAATAAAAAACTTCCATTACGAATCGATGCATAACCCGGTGGCGCCAACGGTATTTGTTTACACCGGGTGGAGGCCGGGCGCAGTATTGGTGAAGATCAGCCCCAAATACCTGCCGCTGGTTAAAACGGCCTGGCAAACCTATTTCCCCGATTATCCCTTTAATTACGAATTTATAGATACGGCCCTCGATGCGTTGTATCAAAAGGATGTTACCAGCATCAGGCTGTTTAATTATTTCACATTGCTATCTATAATCCTTGCCTGTCTTGGCTTGTACGGCCTGGCGCATTTGATTGCCATACAGCGCACTAAAGAGATCGGCATCCGCAAAGTGCTTGGCGCCGCATTAAACCAGTTGCTGGTTTTGCTGGCAAAAGATTTTGTAAAACTGGTGGCCATTGCCGCGCTGATTGCCATACCGATTACCCTTATTGTAATGAACAAATGGCTCACAAGCTATGCCTATCACATCAGCATACATTGGTGGCTTCTGGCATCGCCGGTGTTTGTTATACTGCTGATTTCGGTTTTGGTAATAAGTTATCAAACGATAAAAGTGGCGGTTTCCAACCCGGTAAAAAGTTTAAAAAACGAATAACACCTGTACCATATCCACAAAAACTTACGGAGTTTTCAAAACTTCGTAAGTTTAAATTCCGATTTGTGCTATATTTGCAGCATTGCTCCCGTAGTTCAACGGATAGAATTATGGTTTCCGGTACCATCGATATGAGTTCGAATCTCGTCGGGAGCACAAAATAAAAGCTTTTCTATGTAAATGGGGAGGCTTTTTTTGTTTTGATCATATCCCCAGTTTTGCCGCCATCATACACAACTGACGAAGGTACGTAGGGTGGGCCAGCGGGTAAAGGCTCCTTGTGCTTAATGCTTGTTTAAAGCAATATTTTGGGATATAAGAATAGCAGACGGTGGGCACACGCCACGCCTTTGGCCATTGCGCTGCATACTTGCGCCAGACGGGGCTAATAAAAAGGTAATAAAAGCATGGCTGATAAATTATGGTATAAAAACGGAACTTAAAAGAATGCAATGACAATCAGTGTTCGGAGCTATGCCAAATAATCACGATATTTAAGCTAATAAATCACATAAGGGTTATGAAAAAGTTTACTTTCTTTTTATTATTAAGTTTTAATTGCTTTTCAACGTTCGGACAACAAAACAATAAAATAACAATTGGAACGATTGACTCCGTTCAATCCAAAATTTTGAACGAAAACCGAGGGGTTTGGGTCTATGTACCAGATAATAAGAATGACGGGGTTAAGCAGCGATACCCTGTTATATACGTATTGGATGGCAATGCCTTGTTTTCTTCAGTAGT
>JBDUDE010000681.1:0-1510 GCA_040003105.1 Mucilaginibacter sp.
TTTCGGTGTGCCCGATTTTTAAATTTGTAATGGTGCTGTTTTGTGCGGCAGTAGCAGCATAAATTGGTGTAAAGCCCCTTGTTTCGGCCTGGCCAATATCACCGCCAAAGCTGGTCCTGAATTTCAGATTTTTTACAATTTCAAGTTCTGCATGTACATCGCCTGTTACACGATGGTTAACCGACTTGTGATTGGTGAAATCAAGCGTGGCTTCCGGGTTAAAATTATTACCGTTTCCTAAACCATAATCGCTGGGGTCGCCATATTTGCCGTCTTTGTAAAAAACAGGCAATACAGGGCCGGCAGCATACATTTGATGAAAAATGCCGCCCGGCACATCGTTTGACTTACTGTAAAGCCCATTTGCACTGTAGCCTACTTTTAAAATTTTAGCTATTGTAAAGTCATTAGCTGCGTGCAGTGTATATCGTTTGTAATTGTTGTTACGTACGATACCACCCTGGTCTAAATATCCAAACGATAAATCGTAAGTTGTATTGGCACTGCCGCCACTTACCGATACCTGGTGATTGGTAACAAATGCATTCCGTAATATTTGGCCATACCAATCAGTACCTTGTCCGAAACTTTTTGGGTTGGCAAACAGCGGTGGTTTGGCATCATCAGGCGAACCCAGGTTATTGTTATAGGTTACCAATTCATTAATTGCAGTAGCGTATTCTGTAGCATTGGCCATTTTTACCTGGTTGGTAGCTGCCTGCCAGCCCGCGTAGCCGTTGTAAGCTATAACAGGTTTGCCTTTTACGCCCTTTTTAGTGGTTATCAGCACAACGCCGTTTGCTGCACGTATACCGTAAATTGCAGTACTCGATGCGTCTTTTAATATGGTAACGTTTTCAATATCGTTGTTGTTTAAGAAACTGATATCGCTAAACCATACACCATCTACAACAAACAACGGGCTCACGTTGCCAAATACCGTACCCAGACCGCGGATAGTAATTTGCGGCGATGAGCCTGGCGAGCCATTATTGGTGATGTTAACGCCGGCAACTTTGCCCTGTAACGAACTTAAAGCATTGGTTGAGGCCTGCTTTGAAATTTCGGCGCCTTTTACGGCGGTTGTCGAACCTGTGTTGTCAATTTTGCGCTGTACGCCGTAACCGATAATTACTACCTGCTCCAGTTGACTGGCCTGGGCAAGCATTTTTACATTAATTTCGGTTTGTCCATTTACAGGTATTTGCTGGGTAGCATAGCCAATATATGTAAATGTTAAAGTTGCTCCCGATGGAGCTGTCAGTGTGTAAGCTCCGTTTACATCGGTTTGCGTACCGGTAGATGTTCCCTTTATCCCAACGCTAACACCTATAAGTGTTTCGCCTGTTGTTGCGTCGGCAACTTTACCTTTTACAGTAGCGTTTTGAGCAAAAGCAGTATTGATAAAAAAGAAACATAACAGTACTAACCCTGAGATTGTAGAAATTCTCTTCATAGTAGTTAATTAAAATTTTGAGTAAGTAGGATTAAAAAAATTGGTTTTTCTTAG
>JBDUDE010000186.1:0-16968 GCA_040003105.1 Mucilaginibacter sp.
AAAACAGGAGGACACTGAATACTGAATTACAAAACCTGGAAACGGAACTTAAAAAGAATGTAACGAACCAGGCTTAATTAATGCCGTTACTACGCATGTAAAAGCCGCCATTGCTTAACAACAGCAATGGCGGCTTTTTGCTGTTAATGCCCTATTATTTTGTAATTTTGCATTCATTGGGTATAGATTGATGGATGAAAACCGATTAAATATTTTAAATGAATCGAACCGGATGCTGAGCAAACTGCAGCTGCTCTCGGCATTTTTTGGGGAAGATGTTATTTATAAGATCTATTTACGTACTATGCAAGTATGATTTTAAAACGGATTTTTTTTGCGGGCTAAAATCCGGCAGCCAGATTGCCGAGGTTTATAAATTTATCGGTACCGACAAGTGCTTTTTATATTCCTCTGCGCATGACCTGTTTGTTTTTTGCGATATAACGAAGATCAGCGGGATTGACTGTTCAAATAATTTGTCGAAAAAAGAAAAGCTGATCCGGGAACTGAATGACAAGACCGACAGGTTACAAAGCAGCGCCGGCGCCATGAGGTCAAGAATGCCTGCTGAAATTAAAACACTGCTGGCCGAAGATTACATGAAAATTGAAGATGTTGATTTCCTGCAAAATTTAAGCAATATCGATGGTTCAGGCCAACATTTTAAAAACAATGCTAAATACCGACCTTAATTAACCGCAATCCGTGATACTAAAACTTAACAAAATTATAGCATCCATTTTTGGAATAGGCTACCTTAAAGGCGGCGGCACCTATGCAGCGCTGGTAACCTGCGGCTTTATATGGCTATTGTGGCATAGCAATAACTTGCAGAACCAACTTTACTTGTTGGCGATCACCATAATTATAACACTTTTAGGTGTATACGTAAGCAATAAGGTGGAACCTGACTGGGGCGAAGACAGCTCGCGCGTGGTGATAGATGAGGTTGCAGGAATGTTGATCTCAATTTTATTTATCCCGGCTAATATCTACTTTCTGCTGGCCGGCTTTGTTTTATTTCGTTTTTTTGACATTGTAAAACCATTGTATATCCGAAAAATGGAGGCCCTGCCGCGCGGCATCGGTGTAATGATGGACGATGTGCTGGCTGGCATTTATTCAAATCTTCTCCTATGGTTGGGTTATTGGATTTGGGTTGCGTCGTTAAAGCAATTATAAAGACTTTCTCCCCATCAATTTTATATGATTTATTACCGCGATAGGAATTGGCGGACCGTATAGTAAACAAGTGTTTATTTTTTTTTATAAATTGGAGTACTGTATCATGTTTAAATCTTTTCATCATGTCCTCTTACAAAATCGTCACCAGTCTTTCGGCAAATACTTACAAAAATATTGATGCGCATGGTGCTGGTAAAAGTAAAAACAATACCATTTTAATGGGTTCTTATGTTGGGCTGACGGGGCAAACGAACGGCATGTGGCAGGAAGTAACGGCTTTTGGAACGACGGGCTGGATCAAATGTTCAGATATCGGAGATGAACCAGGGCTAAAGGTTCTCAAAACGAGAGCCTTTCTCTGTTTTACCACCACTCGATTCATCGTTAATCAGCAAGCTAAGCTCAGCTATGGAGTTGGGGTCCGTCGCAACTTTATGCAAACCGAAGAAAATTAAAGTTAATTACTGTAGATTTGACATATTATGATGTTGAAATTACGCTGTAAACCATTATATTTCGGTCGGCTAACGAATTGGAATATTTAATTTCGATAGTATTAAAACCAATTATTGCCGCTAATGGATAAACGATTATTTCGTGTTTGCACCTGCGTCATATCCTCCTGGTTTATGCTATTAAATAACAATAGCTATGGCCAGGCCATCAAATATTTAAGCATTGATAACGGGCTTTCAAATAACTCTGTTATTACCCTGTTTCAGGATAGTTATGGCTTTTTTTGGTTTGGCACTTACGATGGTTTAAACAGATACGACGGCAGCAATTTTCAAGTATTTAAAAACAAATGGAACGACGAAAAATCGCTTAGCAATAACCACGTAAATTGTATTACAGAGGGTTGGGGGAAAAAGATTTGGATTGGTACCGAAAAGGGAGTTGTTTATTATGATTATGCCGATGCAAAAATTTACCCTGTTTATTACCACTCCGCCAATGGTGCCGGGTTAATAAAAATTACCTCTAAAGTATTCGCCCTGGACACCGACGCAGATGGCAACGTTTATATCGGGACGGAAGACAGCGGTTTATTAATATGTAAAAAAGGGCAGACAGTTTGTTACCAGGTAGCTTACGGGGGCAAAATCGTCAATTATAATGTTCATAACATATCAATTGATAAACAAGGCCGGTTATGGATGTTTATCAATGGTATTGGCCTTTGCCAGTATAACAGTATAACAGATAAAATTATTTTAATTAACGATAAACTACGGGGTGTAAGTTGCATTACACCCGATTTTCATCATGCTTTTGTTTGGATGGGCACTGAATGGGGGCTTTATAAATACGATATAGCGCATAATAAGATAATTCAGGCTGACTATAAATTAACCAGCAGGAACATTATGCAGGTATACCTTGACAGAACTGAAAAGGTATGGGTCGCAACAGATGGCGGAGGGATAAACATAATAGACCCCGTCACCGGCAAAATGAGTTATATGATGGCCGGGGAGGCAAAAGGTTCGTTAAGCAGCGGATCTGTTTACGAAATTTATGAAGACAGGGATTCAAGGAAATGGATTGCTACCCTTAAAGGCGGAATAAACATCATCGATTACAAAAATCAGCCGTTTACCGCAATAACCCACGACCCGGCCAGTGAAAGCAGCCTGATTAACAATTTCACCCGCTCTTTTTGTGAAGACAAGGTGGGAAATATTTGGGTTGGCACAGCGGGTGGCGGCCTTAGTTACTGGGATACTAAACTCAATACTTTCACCAACTACAAGCACAACGAGGGCTTGCCTGCTTCCCTAAGCAGCGATTTTGTAATGAGTATTGTTAATGACTTTGAGAATAAGGTTTGGATTGCAACTTTTAACGGAGGCATTAATCTTTTTAATAAAAACACCGGAACGTTTAAACATTACAGGTGCTTTAACAGTGTCACCCGGGGCGAGGACCGTAACGCCTGGAAACTGTTTGAGGACAGCCACCATAACCTGTGGGCGGCTACCACCCGTGGCGGCGCTCTGTACTTGTACAACCGGGTCAGCGATGAGTTTGAGCTTTTTGACTCCCGCTTAACCAGTATCAATTGTTTTTGCGAAGATAAAGAAGGGGGCTTATGGGCAGGCAACAACAGCCACCTGATTAAGATTGACATAACAGGTAAACGGCATCATTTTTTCCCTGTTAATTCTGTAATATTTTCCCTCCTTGAAGATAGTGCGGGTAGGTTTTGGATAGGAACAGATGGTGGCGGCCTACTTTTATTTAACCGTGCGAAACAAACCTATGCAAGGTACACCAGCGTCAACGGTCTGCCTGGTAATACAGTGCTTGACATACTGGAAGATGACGGAGGCTCAATTTGGTTTAGCACCTACAATGGTCTCTGCAAATTTAGTCTATCTTCAAAATCCATCAAAAATTACTATGCATCCGACGGGCTTTTGTGCAGCCAGTTTACCTATAACGCTGCTTTAAAACTAAAGTCGGGCCAGTTTTTATTTGGGGGAATAAAAGGATTTAATAAGTTTAACCCTGACAGCCTGAAACCATCTATAAGTAATCCCGAAATATTCCTCACCGGGTTCAGGGTAAACAATGTATCGGTAGAACAGGATAGAGCATATACCGGTAAAAGAAGTGTGATAAACATTAGCGAAATAACGGTACCCTATGATAAAGCGGTTATTTCTGTAGATTTTATTGCGCTTGAATATTCTTTCCAGGAGAAAATTTCATTCGCATATTACCTGGAGGGCTGGGACCACGTTTGGAATAATGCCGGGAAAATAAGGACTGCCAACTATACGCGGCTGAGCGAAGGGCACTACACGTTGAGAATAAAATCAACCAATACAGACGGCGCCTGGATTAATAACCAGCGAATTATTCGCATAACTGTGCTGCCTCCCTGGCAAAGAACCTGGTGGGCTTATTTGATTTACGCAGCTATAGCAGGTGTAATTGTTTACAGGTTTTGGCTCTACAGCATTAGACAAACGAAGCTCAAATACGAGGTACAGATTGCCAATCTGAAAGTGGAACGTGAAAAAGAGCTTAATGAAAAAAAACTATCCTTTTTTACCAATGTTTCACATGAGTTCCGTACCCCGCTTACATTAATTATTAATCCTATTAAGGATTTACTGAATAATGATAAAAACAATTCGGAACTGAATACCATTTATCGTAATGCACGGCGCCTCCTCGGCCTGGTCGACCATTTGTTGTTATTCAGAAAGACCGAAAGCGAAAACGACCGGTTAAAAATCGTAAATCTCAATTTTTACGTGTTGTGTAAAGATGTTTACCTCTGTTTTGTGCACCAGGCCAAATTGAAAAACATTTCTTACCATTTTGAATGTGCCAATGAACAAATAATGATGGCCGGCGACAGGGAAAAACTGGAGATAGCTTTATTTAACCTGATAGCAAACGCCATAAAATTTACGCCTGATGGTGGAAAAATCAGTATTAATCTTTTTGAAATAGAAAATAACGTAGCATTTGAGGTTTGCGACAATGGTTGTGGTATTGCAAGCGATGCCGGGGAAAAACTGTTTGACAAATTTTACCAGATTAAAGACAACTCCTCGCTTAAAACCGGGTTTGGTATAGGCCTGTACCTTGTAAAAAGCTTCATAAAAAGCCATAATGGTGAAATAAAATACATGAAAAACGAACCCGGTGGCACCACGTTTACTGCTATATTGCCTAAAACCGGTTTGTTACCGGCAAACGACGAAGCAGAACGAAAGGCATCAGACAGGCACCTGCTGGAAGAACTGATAGACACCGGTGCGTCGGAGGCAATAGTAGCCGAAGAAGAAGTGAACAATCTGGAATTGCTTATATCCGACAGGCAATCCATACTGATAATAGATGATAACACGCAGTTGCGTGGATATATTAAAAAGATATTCAAAGAAAAATACAAAATATACGAAGCTGCGAATGCCGAGTCGGGCCTGGAAATGATAAAGAAATATTTGCCCGATGTGGTAATAAGCGACATTGTAATGGATAAGCTTTCGGGGATTGATTTATGCCGCATCATTAAACAGGACGCATCGCTTAGCCACATCCCGGTTATTTTGCTTACCGGGGACCCAAACCCCGAAGCTAAGCTTGCCGGCATTGAAGTTGGTGCAGTTGACTTTGTGAGCAAGCCTTTTGAGAAAGATTTACTGATGGCCCGGGTACAGGGTATTCTAAAAGACAGGCTTGAACTACAGAACTATTTTTATAATGAGGTTACCCTGAAGTCAAATGCACGCAATATTTCCGAACATCATAAGGACTTTTTATACAAGTGCATTGCCATTATTGAAAACTACCTGGCCGACCCCAACTTTGATGTCAAAACCATTGCCGACGAAATGGGCATCGGCTATTCAAGTTTGTTTAAAAAGATAAAGGCCGTAAGCGGTCAATCAGTCAATGGTTTTATACGGTTTGTACGATTACGCAGGGCAGCTGAGTTGATGATCCATACCAATTGTAATGTTAACGAGGCCGCCATAAATGCCGGCTTTAACGATATTAAATATTTCCGCGAGCATTTTATTAAACAGTTTGGTGTTAAACCATCGGAGTTTATTAAAAAACATCGGGCAGCATTCCACAAAACCTTCCTGATGGAAGAGCAAATCCGTTAAACTAAATACTTTCCTTAAGGTAAGAGATAGCATCTTTGGAAAGCCTAGACGGGTAACTCACCTGGTATATTGTCCGGAACGCGGCCAATACTTATTACTCTTATTGCATCCCGATAGCGGATCAAGTAAATAATATCTTGTAAATAACCCTGAAAGGGCATGTTTTATGGATTTACCCCCCTTCAATTTACAGGTTTGTCCCCTACGGACGATGGAAAAATCTCCTTATTTCGTTTCTTCCAGTTAGTACTAAATAATTCAGTTTCAATTTAATAATAAAACAAACAGCTATGTAACGCTATGCTTTGTAAGATTTACTATGCCCGCAGTATTGCCCCCGGATAAGGTTATATCTGCTCCAAAAAAAACCAAATCAAAAACCAATTTAAAATTCAATTAAATGAGAAAAAAGTTTACTTACGCAGTTTATCTTACGTTTATTTTAAGCGTAATAATTAACAGTTTTTGCCAGCGCGCATTTGCGCAGGGCACATCGTACGTGGTTAAAGGCAAGGTGCTTGACAGTAAAAATCAACCACTTCCCGGCGCCTCGGTAAAAGTTGATGGAACCCAACAGGGTGGCATCACCGATATCAACGGCGGTTTCAGTTTAACACTTAATGCACCGGCTTCACTAACCATTACGTTTACAGGTATGGAGCCTAAATCAGTACAGGTAAGCAGTACAGACAAAACGCCAACAATAGTGCTTGCCGATAATGGCAAGCTGCTTAACGAGGTAGTTGTGGTTGGTTACGGTACCCAAAAACGCTCGGATGTTACGGGGGCCATAACGTCAGTATCAAAAAAACGCCTTGAAGAATTACCGGTTACCAACATACTGCAATCGGTAGAAGGCGCTGTGGCCGGTTTAACAGTTACCACCACATCTACAATCCCGGGCAGCCAGCCTGCTGCGCTTATCAGGGGGCAAAACTCTATTACAGCTAGCGCTGGCCCGTACATAGTGGTTGATGGTATCCCTCTCAGCAAAAGCGGAGGCTCGCTCAATGACATCAACCCGAACGACATTGCTTCGGTGGAGATATTGAAAGATGCTTCTGCAACTGCAATTTACGGTATGAATGGTTCAAATGGTGTTATACTGGTAACCACCAAAAGGGGTACAACAGGCAAACCGGTAATACGCTACAACGGCTATGCCGGATACGAAAACATCTCGCATCTGCTCGCACCGCGCGACCCTGCCTCATTTACACAAAAATACCTGGATTTCCTGATGGAGACCGGCGGCAAACAGCAGTTTACCGAGCCGGTATCCAACAACGGTGAAAGGGCTAATTATAACAACGGCGTAACTACTGACTGGGTAAAGCAAGCAACCCAGCAAGGTGTGATGCAGGATCATAATCTAAGCGTATCGGGCGGATCGGACAATACGAAATATTTTATTTCGGGCGACTACCTGAAGCAAAAAGGCGTGGTTAAAGGGTATCAGTATAACAGGGTAAGCATCCGCTCCAATCTGGATGTCAAAGTAACTGATTTCTTGACGGTTGGTACCTCAACATTTTTTGCAAATAATAACTATGACGGCGGTCGCGCCAATTTACTGTTCGCAACTGCCATGAGTCCTTACGGCACCGAATACAACCCTGATGGCACTTATATGATATACCCACAGGCCCCCGAGCAATTGTACACTAACCCAATGCTGGGCTTAACTACCGACCAGGTAAACCGCAGCGTTAACTTAAGCGGTAATGGCTATGCCGAGGTAAAATTTGGCAGTGTGCTTAAGGGTTTAAGATACCGGTTAAATGCGGGTTACAACTATTTACCTACCCGTGTTGATAGCTATAGCGGCCGCTTGGCTAACACACCACTGGGGGCGGCAAGCGCTGCCAGCTCCGAAACACAAAGCTACACTATTGAAAACCTGTTGTATTATGACCGCGATTTTGGAAAGAGCCATCTGAACTTTACAGGTTTGTACAGCGCACAGCGCCGCCGGTATTTCACTTCAACCGCATCAGGCACCGGTTATATTAACGACGAGCTTTCATTTAATAATATCGGCGCAGGCAGCACTTTAAGCTCATCGTCCTACTCCGACAGGTATGCGGCTAATTCACAAATGGGCCGTGTTAACTATTCGTATGACAGTAAGTACCTGTTAACCTTAACGGCCCGCCGCGACGGTTCATCGGTATTTGGCGCCAATACTACCAAATATGGCTGGTTCCCATCGGCCGCTGCCGGCTGGAATATATCCAGGGAAGCTTTTCTTGCAGATTCAAAAATTGTAGATAACCTGAAGCTCAGATTATCATACGGTAAATCGGGTAATGAGGCATTGCCTGTTTACCGTACTATTACTACTGACGGTACCGTGCGTTTTCCGTTTAATGGTGTGAGCCAGATTGGCGTACAAGCCAGCAACCTGGGTAACGCAAACCTGCATTGGGAGAGTACTACAAGCACTAACCTGGGTGTTGACTTTTCATTGCTCAAAAGCCGCATTACCGGTACTATTGATGCCTATAGCTCAAATACATCGGGTTTGCTGCTGAGCCGCGGCCTGCCTGCTATTACCGGCTACGGGGCCGTACTTGACAATATTGGTAAAACAGCAAACAAAGGGCTGGAAATAACATTGAACACCCGCAATATCAATATGAAAGATTTTAGCTGGGAAACCAATATCGTTTACTCAACCAACAAAAATAAAATTGTGAGCCTTTACGGCGATGGTAAAGACGATTTGGGTAACCGCTGGTTTCTTGGAAAACCAATAGGCGTAATCTATGATTATAAAATGACCGGTGTTTGGCAAACTGGCGAGGACGCATCAAAACAAGACCCCGGCGCCAAGCCAGGCGATTTAAAGTTCGCCGACCTTGACGGCGACGGTAAAATAACTGCCAATGACCGAACCATTTTAGGACAAACCGCGCCTAAATGGACAGGCGGTATTACCAACACCTTCCACTATAAGCAAGTTAATCTGAGCGTATTTATACAGACAGCCCAGGGAATGCTTAAAAATGATGCCGATTACAACTACGCCGACGAATCCGGCCGCAGAAACACACCTGCCGAAATTGGCTATTGGACGCCTACAAACGGGAGCAACCAATTCCAGGCATTATCCTATACCAATACCCGCGGTTATGGTTACCCGCACAATGCCAGCTATACGCGTATTAAAGACGTAACGCTAAGCTATGTGTTTTCACAAGGAATACTCGATCAGCTACATATTGCAGGCTTAACAGTGTATGCCAGTGGCCGCAACCTGCACACCTTTACTAAATGGATAGGCTGGGATCCGGAGGATAATTATTCAACACGTGGATCAGGAGATTGGACAAATAACTATCCGCAAACCCGCACCATCATTTTTGGAGCCAATATTTCTTTAAAATAAGCTAAACGTAAAGACATGAAAAAATATTCAATATTGGGTGCTTTATGCATACTTGCAATGACAATTACGTCATGTAAAAAAAATTACCTTAACGAAAAGCCCTACTCTTTATACACCCCGCTAACGCTAAACGACTCGTTGGGGTTCGAGGCATCTGCAATAGGCCTTTATAATTATGAAACAGGTATTTTAACTTATTCAGGCCGCCAGGGCTGGCCAAGTGTTTGGCAAATTGGCACCGATGTGGCCAATGCCACCGCCCAGCAGGAAGGTATTGAAGTGCCTTATTATAATTACAGCCTGTTAACCAATACAGATGCTGCCGCATCTTACATCTGGGGTAAGTATTATGCGTTGATTAATAACGCCAATATTATTATCACTTCTGCCGAAAATCCGGCGACTACCAAGATTTCTTCGGTAGGAAAAAAACAGGTTGAGGCTGAAGCAAAATTCTTCAGGGCTTATGCTTACAATAACCTGGCAACCCTTTTTGGTAAAGTGCCGCTGGTTACCGCCCCGGTGAGCGGCTATAAGGCCAATTTTACGCGCGCTGCACTTGATGATGTAAACGCACAGATAGTTAGCGATCTTAATTATGCAAGTGCTAACCTTTCGGACCTGAATGCCACCGGCAGCAAAGTAAATGTGCAGGGCAAAGCCACCGGCAGGGCAAACAAATACATGGCTATGCAACTGCTGGCCGAAGTCTACCTGCGTATGGGCAAAAATGACCTGGCCGAGCAACAGGCCCAGGCTGTTATCAGCGGCGGTAAATTTAGCCTCGTTACTGCCCGTTACGGCGTAAGAGCAAGCGGTGCCGGCGACTATTATTCCGATATGTTCGTGTATGGCAATCAACGTCGTTCGCAGGGTAGCTCCGAAGCGATTTGGGTACTGGAGGAAGAAAACCCCAGCACAGTAGTAGGGGGCAACGTTGATAATGCACAGCAACGCCGTGTTTGGGGCGCCGCTTATTACCAGGTGCCCGGCATGTTGCCGTGCGATTCATTGGGCGGCCGCAGTGTTGCAAGGTTGCGTTTAAGTAACTGGGTATTATATGGTTTATATCCTGACGGCGACATGCGTAATTCGAATAACAATATCAGAAGGAAATATTATTATAATGATCCATCACCCACCTATAGTGCACTTTATGGTAAACCGGTTCCGTTTACCGGTTCCGATACATTGTTCAGGATTTGCCCAAGCGTTACTAAGTGGGGGGCATTTGACCCTAATGATACCTTTGGCTATGCTATGATAAAGGACTTTATTATGATGCGTTTGGGTGAAACTTACCTTTTACTGGCAGAAGCCCAGGTAAAACAAGGTAAAACCGCCGAAGCCGCTGCAACCATCAATGTTTTGCGTACCAGGGCGCAGGCCCCCCTGGTAACTTCAGCACAAATGACCATGGATTTTATTCTTGATGAACGGGCGCGTGAGTTGATAGGTGAAGAGAACAGAAGGTTAACCCTGATGCGTACCGGTACACTTGTTGACCGCGCTAACCGTCTTAACGCCACCGATGCCGTACATCCAACTATTGGGATTGCCGCCAAAAATCTTTTATTGCCAATTCCGCTTTCAGAAATTCAACTGAATAAGGACGCGGTTTTAGAGCAAAACCCAGGCTACTAAAATGCAAAACAGTTAAGCGGCGTTTATTTGCCGCTTAACTTGTTATATTTATTTATCAATGCGCTTTTATCAAATTACTAAAAGATGGATTCTGCCCATTTTATTGCTGACTGCATTTATTCAACCATTTTTTAACTGTATTTGCACAAACCAACACAATTGCAAACTGAAAGCAAAGGAGGGCTGATATAGAACAGCGATTTGCGCAGCAATAGAATGAAAATCCCTATAAATAATAACTGTTAAATTATGAGATTGAAAAAAATGTTAGCGTGTGGCTTCGCAACGGGTTGCCTGCTTATTTCTATTGTTTTTGGGCAGCCGGTACGCAATAAACCCGATGCAAACTTGCTTAAAACCATTGAAGCAGATTATAAAATTGCAGAAAGACAATATATACAAATGAACAAGGAACTGGCGCCCGGCAGTTTTCCGAAAACCTATTATCCGGAAACCGGGAAGCTGGAAACCAGTGGTTCTGACTGGTGGTGCAGCGGGTTCTATCCCGGCACTTTACTTTTGCTGTACCAGCAATCCGGCGATAAAACTTTACTGGCAGAAGCCGATAGGGTACTGGGGGTACTGGCCAAAGAACAATACAATAAAAACACACATGATTTGGGTTTTATGATGTATTGCAGCTTTGGCAATGCCCTGAAATTGAACCCTAAACCCGGGTATAAACAGATACTGATAAACAGCGCAAAATCCTTAAGCACCAGGTTTAATCCCGCTGTGGGCTGTATCAAATCATGGGATTCGAAAAAACCGGAATATATTGTTATTATTGACAATATGATGAACCTTGAACTGCTTTTTTGGGCAACGAAGGTTACCGGCGATTCGAGCTTTTATAAAATAGCAGTTACTCATGCCAACACCACCATGAAAAACCATTTCAGGCCTGATTACAGTTCATACCACCTGGTTATTTACGACCCGCAAACAGGCGCGGTAAAGCAAAAAAGAACAGATCAGGGTTATGCGGATGAATCAGCCTGGTCAAGGGGGCAGTCGTGGGGATTATATGGTTATACCGTAATGTATCGCGAAACAAAAAATAAGAAATACCTGGATCAGGCTAATCATATTGCACAGTTTCTTTTACATCATCCCAATTTGCCTGCCGATAAAATTCCATACTGGGACTACAACGCGCCAAATATTCCAAATGCTTTGCGCGACGCTTCGGCGGCATCCATTATGGCATCGGCCCTGCTTGAATTATGCAGGTATACCGACGAAAAAAAATCAAAGTTTTACTTTAATACTGCTGAAACGATTATCCGTAATTTATCGTCGCCGAAATACCTGGCTGCCGCCGGTACTAACGGCGGATTTATTTTAAAGCACAGTGTCGGCAAATTGCCCGGAAAATCGGAAGTTAATGTGCCTCTTACCTATGCCGACTACTACTTTATTGAAGCATTGGCGCGTTATAAAAATTTTAATAAACGATAAATGAATAAAACTAAAGGGATGATCGGGTTGGGAATATGTATGGCAATGGCATGCCTGGCAACAGGTTTAAAAGCACAGCGTACGGATACATTGCACGCGCCGCCGCCGGTATTAAAAGGAGTATATGCAGATCCTGATATCATAGCTTTTGACCGGAAGTTTTACATCTATCCTACTACTGACGGTACAAAGGGGTGGCTGTCAACTTCCTTTACCTGCTGGTCGTCAGGTAACCTGGTCGATTGGAAAAAAGAGGGTGTAATTCTGGATTTACCGCATGACCTTACCTGGGCAAAAGAACGCGCCTGGGCGCCAACCATCGCTTTTAAAAACAATAAATACTATTACTATTATTCGGCCGATGTAAATATCGGCGTGGCAGTAGCCGATAAACCAACCGGCCGCTTCAAAGATCCCATTGGCAAACCGTTGATACCAAAAGGTACCCGCCGCGGGCAAATGATTGACCCGATGGTTTTTGTTGACGATGACGGAGCTGCCTACCTGTATTTCGGGCAGGGGCAATGCAATATGGTTAAGCTGAATGATGATATGGTTAGCTGCGATACTTCAAAGATAATTTCGGTAAAGCCACCCGGTTACAACGAAGGGCCTTTTATGATTAAACGTAAAGGCATTTACTACCTCATGTGGTCTGAATATGATACCCGCGATCCACGATACTCTATTGCCTATGCCACTTCTGCATCCCCGTTAGGGCCATTCAAAAAGGCGGAGGGTCACCCGGTATTAAAAGGGAAGGGTGTGGTAAAAGGTGCAGGGCATCATTCTGTAGTACAGGTGCCCGGCACGGATGAATGGTATATAGCCTATCACCGTTTTAAAATACCCGGCGGCGATGGATATAACCGCGAAACCTGTATTTCGCCCATGCGCTTTGACGCCGAAGGCAATATATTGCCGGTGGATGTTTTTGAAAAATTAAAGCCGGTTAAAATAAAGCGTACCCATAATTTGAATTAACGATGATGACAGCCATGAAAAAGATACGGCTTCATCTTTTGCTGATGCTGTGTGCCGGTATGTCGATGGCGCAAGGTAGAAAACAGGCAGAAATTGAGGTAAGGCAGGTTTGGCTCAATTATATGGACAAGGTAGCCCGTCCCGTAATAGCAAACCTGGCCGATGATGAGCTGAAGGAAAAAATGCCGGTACAACTATCGGACAGAATAGATAATAAAGAAAGCCGTGCAAAAGTAGCCTACCTCGAAGCTTTTGGCCGGACACTCAGCGGTATAGCGCCCTGGCTGCAGCTGGAAGGTGGCGACTCAGCTGAAATGGCCCTGCGCAAACAATACCGCGAATGGGCGCTGAAGGCCATAGCAAATGCTGTGAACCCGGCGGCGAAAGATTATATGCAGTGGACAGGGGGGCAGCCGCTGGTGGATGCTTCATACATGGCTTATGCCTTTATACGATCGCCGTGGTTGTGGGAGCATCTGGATGAAAATGCAAAAAAACAGGTGGTTGATGTGCTTATTAAAACCCGCAACACGGTGCCGGTTTACTCCAACTGGATATTATTTAGCGGGATGATTGAAGCCTTTTTTTGCAAATACGATTTAGGCTATGACCCGTTAAGGATTGAATTTGCTGTACGGGAATTTACTGAACACTGGTATGTGGGCGATGGCATGTATTCCGATGGGATGGAATTTCACATGGATTATTATAACAGCATCGTAATACATCCCAACTTGAGCACCATAATGGAAGAAGTAAACGCCAAAAAGAAAACATATATGCGCCAGCAGGAACACGAGCTAACCATTGGGCGGCGTTACGCCGAAATTCTGGAGCGGCTGATAAACGCCGACGGCAGCTATCCTGCTACTGGCCGTTCGATAGTTTACCGTGGCGGTGTTTTTCATCACCTGGCCAATATGGCTTATAAAAAACAGTTGCCCGCCAGTTTAAGCCCCCAACAGGTTAGAGGCGCTTTAACCGCAATGATTAAGAAAACGCTCGGCGCACCAAACACTTTTACGGCCGATGGCTGGCTCAATATAGGGCTGTATGGCAGGCAGCCGGGTTTGGCTGATTTTTATATTACCACCGGCAGCCTTTATATCTGCACCAATGTATTCGTGCCGCTTGGGCTACCTGCAAGCGATGTGTTTTGGTCGGCGCCGGATGCCCCCTGGACGGCAGCAAAGATCTGGAGCGGCGAGGATGCCCCGGCAGACCATGCGCTCGATATAAAAAGATAGTTGGCTCATTTGAGGTTTGATGGACAAATCGCGGCCATGCACCCTGGAACGCCTGTACAAAAACGGGGATGTTGAATTAAAACGTGTGATGCTAATACGCTCTTTTTTGGCTGTGGCAGAGAGTGTAAGAAATAAAGGGCGCAAAATGTCACAGCAACCAATTTTATAAAATAAGATGAAAAGATTTATTTTTTTGTTTGCAGCCTTGTTTTTTGGGCTTTTCACCGATGCACAGGACAGCCTGATTACCAATACACAGGCGCGCAAGGCATTGAACCTGAATGGAAAATGGCAGTATATTGTCGACCCATACGAAACGGGCTTTTACGATTATCGTTACAAGGAATTAAACGAAAACAACGGCGATGCCTATTGGAATACGGATGTTCCCGCTAATAAATCGGCAAAAAAAGAGCATGGGTATACGGATAAATATACACTTGATGTTCCCGGCGACTGGAACCATCAGAAACCGGAGTTTTTATATTACGAAGGCACGGTGTGGTATAAAAAATCATTCGACTACAATAAAAACTCAGTCGGTAATCGCTTTTTTATCTATTTCGGCGCGGTAAATTACCGGGCGGATGTTTACTTGAACGGTAAAAAACTCGGGATGCATAAAGGGGGCTTCACGCCTTTTAATTTCGAAATACCATCGGCCCTGCTGAAAGAAAAGGGAAATTATTTGGTGGTGAAGGTGGACAATAAACGCTACGCCGATGAAGTGCCCACCCTGAATACCGACTGGTGGAACTATGGTGGCATTACCCGCGATGTGAAACTGCTTGAACTGCCTGTCAATTTTATTCAGGATTATGTTATCCAGCTAAAAAAGCCGGTTCCGGGTTCGGCACCTTCGGCTATGCCCGACGTTGAGGGTTGGATACAACTTAGCCGTTCGCCATCGCCTGGAGAGACGCTGACAGTAGAGATACCCGAACTGAAATTAAAAAAACGGCTTACAGCTACCGGTGTTGTAATCCCGGTGCAGTTTAAGTTGCCGAAGGTGCAGCTATGGTCGCCTGAAAATCCAAAACTGTACCGGGTAATAATCAAATCTGCATCCGACCAAACGGAAGAAAAAATTGGTTTTAGAACTATTGAGGCTTTTGGTAAACAGGTGCTGCTGAATGGCAAACCGCTGTTTATGCGCGGCATTTGTGTTCATGCCGAAATTTCGGAAGATGAACGGCGGGCGGTTGGTTATGACGATGCCCGTGAATTGCTGGGTAAAGCCCGTGAACTGGGCTGTAATATGGTGCGCCTGGCGCACTATCCGCATGATGAAGCCATGACCCGAACTGCCGATTCGCTGGGCGTACTGGTGTGGTCGGAAATACCGGTGTACTGGACTATTGATTTTGGCAATAAAACTGTGCTGGCCAAAGCGAAAGCACAACTGCATGAAATGATTAATCGCGATCATAACCGCGCAAGCATCATCATCTGGTCGGTTGGAAACGAAACCCCCATAAGCCAAACACGCACAGATTTTATGCACAGCTTGATAATAGAAGCTAAAACGCTCGACCAAACGCGTATGGTATCTGCAGCGCTCGAAGTAAATTACAGTGCACTAAATCATGTCAATACAGTTGACGATCCATTGGGTGAATTTGTTGATTTGGTAGCTTTTAATGAATACCTGGGCTGGTATGGTGGATTACCCGATAATTGCCGGACAACTAACTGGACCACTATCTATAATAAACCCCTTTTTATAAGTGAAACCGGCGCCGAAGCAAAAGGCGGTTTCCATGCCGATTCGCTGACGCGCTTTGACGAGGAATTTCAAGAATGGTATTATAAAGAACAGGTAGCTATGCTAAAGCGGATGCCCGATAATTATACAGGTATTTCGCCCTGGGTGCTGACGGACTTCCGGTCGCCTAAACGAAACAACCCTGTTTACCAGGAAGGCTGGAACCGTAAGGGTTTATATGACGAAAAGGGTAACAAAAAGAAAGCGTTTTACATTCTACAGGCCTACTATAATGAAATAAAAACAAGACAATCTAAATAATATCATGGGTTTGAGAGTAGGATCGCTGGAATTTGAAGCGGTATTTAATTCTTTTTAAAGACAGATAGATGTTTGGACGATGTCCCGTATCTTATATCGGATACCAGCGGAAGCAGCTTTCGTTTCCTGGCTGAACAAAAATTACCATCCCATTCTGTAAAGGGTACCGCCCTGTGACAATTCTATCTTGCACGACTTTTTTCGAAATATGGAAAATTCAATATTATGTTAAGTAGAAAACGAAGGATTTAATGCCCTTAAAAATGAGGGTATTTTAAAATGGAATTTAACTTGCTGAATATAAGCGAATAAAAACTTAAGGTTTTAAACCTTAAAAACTCACTAATCGTTTCAAATCGGTTAGAAAACGGTTCGAACATATTCCCCTACGGGCTA
>JBDUDE010000583.1:0-4983 GCA_040003105.1 Mucilaginibacter sp.
GCAGAAAATAAGGATTTATAGATTTTAATTGGGAATAAAAAAACCTTTTTTAACAATTGGTATTATACTAAGTAAAAAAGAACTACCTACAGAGAAACATATTTTACACATGGAATTGGTTGAAGCAAGGGTTACGCAACTATATAGCAGAAATTTAATTAATGACAAGACTTCATTTTTCGAAATCGAAATGGAGTTTAATAAAATAGAGGTTTTTTGTCCCGAAAGTCAACATGTCAGGGTTCGGAAAATTTTGTTCGAACTGATTAAGAGCAAGCCCGCCAAGCTGCGGAAAATATTTAAGTTCAACAAGAAAATAATCTTGTACTATCAAAGCCATTTAATCAATCACCTAGACAAACTTCATTTAATTAACTATATCGAGAACGGGTTTAAAGCCTACTCGTTAATTGATTTTTTGGAAGAAATAAATGGCTACACAGAAGTCAATTTGCTGGATTGGGATTACTTTATAGGCAAAGATGATTTTTCTGTTCTCAGAAACACGAGAAAGGTTGCGCTGAAACGATTAGCCGATTACTTTCACGCGATTATTTTATTTATTTTAACATTGCCGATATCAATTATTGCAGCCATTTGTATAAAGCTTGAGTCGCCCGGACCGATTTTTTATGTACAAACCAGGGTTGGGCAATTTAATGAAGAATTTAAGGTGATAAAATTCCGGTCGATGACGGTTGATGCTGAAAGTAAGGGAGCACAATGGGCTCAAAAGGCCGACCCGCGCATAACCAGGGTAGGTAGTTTTCTGCGAAAAACACGTATTGATGAAATTCCTCAGTTAATTAACGTTTTAAGAGGCGAAATGTCGTTAATTGGTCCACGCCCTGAAAGGAGTGTATTTATCAAGATGTTGACTAATGAAATTCCGTTCTATGAGTTCAGGCACAGCATATTACCGGGAATAACCGGTCTCGCACAGGTGAAGTACCCGTACGGAGCGTCGATTGAGGATGGTGTTTGGAAACATAAATACGACTTATATTACATAAGAAACCAAAACTTTTTCCTTGATGTTAAGATAATATTCTTAACAATAAAAACAGTTCTTAGTGGACTGGGAATTTGAGCTAAGCACATCAATCAATATAATTATGGGCAGATTATTGGCTGGTTTAAATGGAAATAAACTAATTTTATACGCTGCTTAACCAATTATGCAGATTTACTAAACGCCGTGAAATCTATGCCTGCGATACCATTGATGGCTGTTAAATAAACCCTCTTCTGTTCCCGTTAAAGTTAATCCTTTTCCACTTTATTAAATTGCGATAAACTTGAAAACCATTAGCGTATTTCAACAGGGTAATTTTCGTCATTTTTTAACAATATGATAAAATATTAAGCGTTTGTTTATTATTTGTGGAAATTCAAACTAAGGTTGTTACTTTTGCTATAACTGGAGACTGGTTTTAATGCCTTGTAGAGTAATACTTTAGCATGACATCAATGAATAGGATTGTAACAAGGATTTAAAAACAAAAACCCGATTTTTGAGGAATTGGATATTATACCTAACATTAGCCTATGAAAAAAATATTATTCTTTATTATCCCTCTTTGTTTGATCGGATCGTGCAGTAAAACAGTTAGCAAGGAGACCGTAGTTTACCAAAACGATTTTGAATCTAACGACCTTTCAAATATAACCAATGGCCAAATTACCCAATTTAATAACTCTGCAGTATTGGGGCGCTATAACGATACCAGCTTTACGCTGTCGCTTAAAGGGTTGCCTAATCATGACCTGATTACCATATCGTTTGATTTATATCTACATGATAGCTGGGATGGGAATAAAAGCGCGCCCGACGGGCCGGACATTTGGGAGATGCGGGTAGATAACAGCCCTTACATTCATACTACCTTTTCGAATTCAGACTGCTCACCGGGTAATTTTTGCTCGCCGCAATCATACCCGCTTGATTATCCGAATGATTACAATAATCCGAAACAGGGGGCATTTAGGACAGACTTGCCCGGTGCTTGCAGTTGGGCAACCAGCACACATGGCAGCACCATGTATAAGATTTCAAAAACCTTTAAACATTCTGAAAACACATTAATGCTGCAATGTTTGGATAAACTTGTTCAAACTAACTCTATCGACAAAAAATGTGACGAAAGTTGGTCAATAGATAATATCAATGTTAAAGCAATTACCCTATGAAGATACTGAAGCTTTCATTTATATGCGCGTTAGCAATTTTTGTGCAATTTGGCGCTAAAGCGCAAACTTTGCCGGTTGGCACAACAGCGCTTGAAGACTATTACAGAAGGGCCCAATTGCTTGGCACTGCCGACTCAAGCGTCTCGTTTACTGTTCGCCCGTTGTTTACCGGCAGCATAACCAAAGGCACAAATATATTTTACCCCGATAGTACGCCGCAAAAATATACTGGTTTTGGTTCGAGCAGGCTATGGAAACCCGCAAAAAAAAATGCCTGGGACATAAGATTATTGCCTGTAAGTATTCAAACTCAATTTAATTCCGACCATCCCTATGGGTGGAACGACGGTATAATGATACCGGCTAAAGGCTTGCAGGGAGTTTTAAGCGCGGGAGTTTTTGCACAATACGGCCCTTTAACAATACAATTGAGGCCGGAGTTTTTGATGGCGGCTAACTCGGACTTTGTAACCTTTAACCCAAATCATTATGATGTAATTTTCGCCCGGTACTACGATATCTATAATAATATTGATTTGCCGGCGCGTTTTGGTACTTCCGGGTATGACAGGGTACGCTGGGGCCAAAGCAGTATAAGGGTAAATTATAAGGCAATGTCGCTCGGTTTGTCTACCGAAAATTTGTGGTGGGGGCCAGGCATTCGCAACTCGCTGTTGATGAGTAATACCGCGCCGGGCTTTTTACACGTTACATTGAACACCATACATCCGATAAAAACGGCAATAGGCTCGTTTGAGGGACAGTTAATAGGAGGCAAGCTGAACAATTCCGGCTTTCCGCCCCTGGAACCGGATCACATGTATTTCGGCACCAACCTTTACGTTCCGAAACCTACCGATTGGAGATACCTCGCTGGCATTGTGTTTACCTGGCAGCCAAAATGGATTCCGGGCCTGTTCCTGGGATTTGATCAAAGTTCGCAGACCTACGGAAAAGATTTAAATGGCATCAAAAGCATTTTGCCGCTTTTTGCCCCGATTAAAAAAGTTGGTGCGCCTAATGACGCGATTAACAAACAAGACGAGCGAAGTTCGTTATTTATGCGCTGGTTATGGCCGCAGGAGAACGCCGAGATTTATTTTGAATGGGGGCACAACAATTATACCGGCGATTTAACACAGGCCGAATTAAACCCCAATAAATCGCGGGCATATATTTTTGGTATCCGGAAGCTGGTGCCTTTCAATGCTGCAAAGGAAGAAAATATCTTGATAGGTATTGAGGTTACTCAATTGCAGGAAACATCGGTTGATAAGATAAAAGCCGGAGATGAGTGGTATACAAGCAAAGGTATACCGGCGGGCTATACCAATTATGGTGAAGTACTTGGCGCAGGCATAGGCCCCGGTGGAAATTTACAATCGCTGGAAGTAAGCTGGGTGAAAGGGCTTAAAAAAATAGGGCTGCAGTTTGAACGTTATATCCACAATAATGATTTTTACTACTACGCTTACTATGACAGCTATGATTTTAGAAGGCACTGGGTTGATTTAAGCGTAGCAGCAAACGCCGAATGGAATTACAATAACCTTTTATTTAACGTTAAACTACAGGGTATAAAATCGTTAAATTATCAATGGTACTTAAAACAGATCGGCAACACATATTTTACAAATGGCGCCAATGCAGTTAATATTCAAATCCAAGCAGGTGTTACATACAGGTTTTAATCGCTAAGTTACAGATGAGAAAGATATTTTTTATATTAAGCGCGGCGTTAGCCCTTACCGGTTTTTTAAAAAGCAGGGCACACGCTCAATCCCTTCCCGTTGGCACACCTGCACTTGACGATTATTACCGCAGGATGCAGCTACTGGGAAAGGTCGACTCAAATGTTTCGTTTACCATTAGGCCGCTTTTCCCCGGCACAGCGTTCAAAACGCATAATGTATACGATCCCGACACTACCTTGAAAAATGATAGTTGGACACCTGCAGGCCCGGTTAGCTTTGCTAATGGTGCCGGGTCGTTTCAAATATTGCCGTTTAGCTGGCAGCAGCAATTTAATTCCGACCATCCGTATGGTTGGAATGACGGGGCTATGATACCAGCCAAAGGATATCAAACTATGGTTAGCGGCGGAATATTTGTAAAGTATGGCCCATTAAGCATACAGTTTAGACCGGAATTTGTTTACGCTGCCAATCCTCCTTTTAATGGCTTTGCCACAGGCCGCTCTGACGACGAACTGACAAAGTATTACGCAATTTATAATTACATTGATAACCCGGAGCGTTTTGGTACCCATGCCTACAGCAAAGCATTTTTGGGCCAAAGCAGTATCAGGCTAACTTTCGATCCGGTATCAATCGGGTTGTCAAATGAAAACATCTGGTGGGGGCCCGGTGTACGTAATTCGCTGATTTTAGGCGATAATGCGCCGGGGTTTAAACACATTACAATTAACACAGTGCGCGCTATAAATACGCCTGTTGGGTCGTTTGAGTTCCAGGTCATCGCTGCGCGTTTAGATGCTTCAGACTACCCCCCTTTGTTGACTACTACCACATCAACCGGGACAAACCTCATAAAGGCGAAAACCAAAGATTGGAGGTATTACGCCGGGGTTAACATTAATTATCATATAAAATGGGTTGAAGGGTTAACGCTGGGGCTAACAAGAACGTTTGATGCATATCATAAAGATGTTAACACACTCAGCGAGTATATACCGTTCTTCTTTCCGTATAGCAAACAAGCCACTAACGATGGCGATCCAATTCCGAGAGACCAGTTAACTTCATTATATGCAAGGTGGTTGTTCACAAAAGC
>JBDUDE010000174.1:0-4982 GCA_040003105.1 Mucilaginibacter sp.
CCAGGCGAGAAAAGACCAGGAGCAGGCCGTTCGCGACCAGGCACAGGCTCTTATAGAACAGGAACAAGCCAGGCGCGACCAAATACAAGCCCGCAAAGATCAGGAGCAGGCCAAACGTGACCAGGATCTGGCTACGAAGCAAAAAGCCGATTATGCTAAGCAACAAGCAAGTGTTAATATTTAACTGATGCCTATGTTGAATAACACATACAACAGATAACAATAAACCAGTAAGCCGGAATTATACATTTCAAAAACCTTAAACCGGGTTGACCATTGCAGACCGCGCACCTGTAATACCTTAAACCCGGCTAAATAAACCAAACAAACCGCAATATTTTAAAAACCCGCTAAATGCAGGGCTGCTACCGTATTGCCAAATTTTTAAAATCAAAAATCAAATTAAAATGAAAACCAATTTTATTAAATACAGCGCACTTATTGCCGCAGTTGTGTTTACAACAGCCGCCAGTGCACAAAAAAAGCCCGCAACAAAAAAGGCCCGCATCAGTCATGGTTATAGTAACATGTATTCGAGCGATAATGGCGACGGCAAAGACCATATAAGGACCGAAGAAAACGGCAAGGAATATGAGTTGACCATGTTAAATGGCAAGTTAACCGAATTGTATGTGGACGGCGAAAAAATACCCGAAAGCAAATTTGGCGACTATACGGATTTTATAGCCCGCATGAAGGAGCAAATAAGGAAAGACAAAATACAGGCAAAAAAAGACCAGGCCCAGGCAGTGCTTGACCAGGAACAAGCCAAACGTGACCAAATACAGGCGGGCAAAGACCAGGAACAGGCCCGCCGTGACCAGCAGCAAGCCAAACGCGACCAGGAACAGTCAGTAAAAGACCAGCAGCAAGCCCGCCGTGACCAGGAGCAGGCTACACGCGACCAGGCACAGGCAAAAGTTGAAGCAGAGCATGCTGTTAAGGAACAAGCTAACGCAAAACTTGACCAGGAACGGGCAGCCCGCGACCAGGAACAAGCCAAACGCGATCAGGAGCAGGCGGTACGCGACCAGGAACAAGCACGACTGGACCAAATACAAGCCAGGAAAGACCAGGCCCAGGCGGCAGAGGACCAACGGGTGATGAAACAATTAGTTGGCGACCTGGTAAAAGACGGTATTGTGCCCGACGAAAAAGGCCTGCATGAGTTGACTATATCAACAGATGGGATGACAGTTAACGGAAAACAAATGAGTGCAGATGTTTACAGCAAGTACAAAAGTAAATACAGCAGGTTTTCGGGCAGCTCGTTCCAATATCATAACAGCGGTAATTCAAGGGGAGTTAGGATAAGCCGTACAGATAATTAATTGCCGTTAAAGGTAGCCTGGTATTTATAAACAATGTCAGAATAAGGGGAATGCAGCTATTGAAGCGGTATTCCCCTTATTTATTTTCAGATATTTTAATCCTTTTATAAATATTTTAATCAAACATGTAACCTTATGAAATTAGAAGCCGTAGAAGAGGACATAATTTGATAAATTATATTACTGATAAATTAATTGATTACTAAAAATTTAATTCACCCAAATCATGGAACACAAATTAAACACCCTGAAATCTGACTTGCACAACGTATTTGTTGAAGGTAAAGCTAACCCAATTGAAATGGCACGCGTATTTATTATGTTCGCTATCCCGTTGATTACCGTATGTTTGATAAGCGCACGTCATATCATTTACTAAACAATCCCCAAAAGAAATTAACACAAACCTGTTATCTTTTTATATTAAAGCTAACAGCGCCGATATTAAATAATACCATTGCCAACACCTGGTGTATAGTTTTGATAAAGCCAGGTATTTAGTTATGATAATAATATAATTCCGGTTAATAATAAATAATAATATATTGATTTCGGCGCGAGGCTGACGTAAATTTTGGATGGCTTGGGTATAAAAAGCAAAACAGCTGCTACTTTTCGTAACAACTGCCTGCTCCCTAATTAACCAACTAACCGTTTGATTACAAACTAAAAACTAATTTTTACCGGTCTGATTTGTGTCGCTTAAATTTTATGAGAATTTAAGGATGGAACTGTTAAAGTATTTTACTTTGATTGCGATACAACCAAAGCCTGAATAAAATAACAATTGTTTTAAACCGGTAGTTTAAATTAAAGCCTTGCGCGATAACTTGAGTCAAAAGTAAGGAGCGAATGATAGGAATGCTAGCGCATTATTACTGAATTTGCGTACGTAGTTTTACGTAATTATGCACAGCTGCATTTTTCCAAACAACCAGGCGATGGCTGTTTTAGCTGCGGTTTACCTATAACCCATAGCCTGTAGGTTAAATAATTCGGCATAACGGCCGTTTTTTTGGATAAGTTCGTCATGACTGCCTATTTCGATAAGTTCGCCTTTTTCGAGCACTAATATCCTGTCGGCCATGCGTACAGTACTGAACCGGTGCGATATAAGCACTGCTGATTTGCCTTTGGTTAACTCGGCAAAGCGTTCAAATACTGCATACTCCGCACGGGCATCAAGTGCCGAAGTGGGTTCGTCAAGTATTAATAATTGCGCATTGCGCATGTAGGCGCGGGCCAGCGCCACTTTTTGCCACTCACCCCCGGATAATTCGACACCTTGTGCAAAGCGTTTGCCAAGTTGCTGGTCGTATTTATCGGGTAAGGTTTCGGCAAGTAAATCTGCCAGGCTTTGTTTCGCCGAGGCTTCAATCAGCGGCCGGTTATCAACCTGGCCAATGTTCCCAACTGCAATGTTTTGCGCAAAAGTCATTTGGTAGCGTAAATAATCCTGGAAGATAATTCCAACATTCAACCGTAAATCGGTTAAATCGTATTCCCGCAAATCCTTTCCGTCTAATAAAATCCTTCCTTCGGTAGGGTCATAAAGCCGTGCAAGCAATTTTACCAATGTAGTTTTTCCTGCGCCGTTTTCGCCAACCAGTGCAAGTTTCTCCCCTGCATGCAGCGTAAAACTTAAATGCCTGTTTGCCCAGCGTTCACTGTTGTGGTATTTAAAGCCAACATCCTCAAAAACAAAGCCCCGCTGTATAACTTTTGGAAACGGTAACGGATTAACCGATACTGTTATCTTTGGTTTAATATCGAAAAATTCAAAAAAATCCCGCAGGTAAATTGCCCCTTGTGACACCGCCGTGAACCTGCTCAATATCCCCTCCAGCAAACTACGCAACTGCCTGAACGAACCGGCCAAAAAGGCCAGCATACCTATGGTAACCGTTCCGTCCACCGTTTTCATAATAATAACAACGTATGCCGCATAGTAACCGGCGCTGCCAAGCACGGCGAAAAATGTTCCCCATAAACTTCGTTTAATAGCCAGCCGCTTGTTAGCCAAATAAAACTTACCGGATAGCTGTTTAAATCGTTGAATAATAAACCCCGAAAGGTCGAATATTTTTACCTCTTTGGCGGTTTCATCGCTGGCGCCCAAATATCTTACATAATCAAGTTCGCGGCGCTCGGGGGTTTGACCGCGGGTAAGGGCATAGCTTTGGTCGTTAAAGTACGATTCGCCTAAAAACGCCGGGATAATGGCAATAAGCAACAATATGATAAGCCAGGGGTTAAAGGCCATCAGTCCTGCAGCCAAAAAGCCCATCGTTATTAAATCCTGCACCTGCGTCATCACCTGCGATAGTAGTATGGTGCGACCTATGGTTTGCTGGCGGGCACGTTCCAGTTTATCGTAAAACACAGAATCTTCAAATTGGTCAAGGTCCAAAGTAGCTGCATGGGCCATTATTTTTATAGAAGTGTGATTGCTAAACAGGTCGCCCAGCAGCGAATCGACAAGTGTAATGGCGCGACTAAGCGCATCCGTGGCAATTGCCAGGCCAAACTCGAGCCCCACCAACTGCCATAAATGGGTAGTACCGGTTTCGTGGTGACGGGTTAAAAAAATAACGTTATCGATAATCACCTTACCGACATAAAGCAAAGCCACGGGCATTGCCGAGCGGACAAGACGCAAAATGGCATTAATAATGGTGAACAGTTTACTGGTTTGCCATACCAACTTGAAAAATGCAGGCAGGTTGTTAAGCGCAGCAAGGCGGTCTTTAAAAGTTAATGGCTCGGTACGGGTATTTTTTGATGGACGGGTGGGATTCAAATATTATCTTTCTTTATTATAGTTTAAGTAAAATTAAGGAAATAAAGGGCGCGGACGCGTGTGTGCAGCGCATTGTGAGGGAGTGATGACAAAGGTCATAATAAATGCGGTATCAGGGTATTTACACAGTTTAAGCTCTGATTTTAGTTAAGTAATTCATTTACAAATATTTATATATAAAAAAGGCCGAAAAAGTGTCAACCCTGTCAACCCCCTGCTATTATGGATTTCATAATCTGCTGCGCTTGTTACAGGTATCAAACTCCGCAAACAAACATTAGCCCCCCGCAGCGTCGTCTGCGAGTTTAAGTTAACCCACAATTTTGCGGTCCCTGAAATCGCAGTAGGTGGCACCTACGGAGCCTATATCCTGGGTACAAATCCCTATAAACACGGGGCACCGCTGGAGCCATCTTGTGCCAATACATCACAATTAATAAATATTGCTTGTGCAGCTCGGCCTCAGAGAGGCACCGTGTTTATAGAAAACAAGCAACACAAAGGTTTCGACTCCGTAGGAGTTCCCTGCCGCTGATCGGTAGCCTGCCTCGACAGGCAGTTTCGCATGACAGAATTTTGTGGGTTAACTTAAATCTGCGAGAGACCCTACGGGGGGCGTAATAAACATAATCGATGCAATCATTCTCCAATTGGTGAAACGGCGTAGCCCTCTTGAGTGCCCCTGAAAACAGACCATAGACGAAAAATCCCCCAAAAAAAATCTAAAAAATCCTTTAAACCTAAAAATCATAGTTTAGTTTTGTCGCACAATCCTTAGGCATGGACTCATCATTAAAAAACAAATTCGACGGTATAATTTTCGACCTTGACGGCACCCTTTGGGATAGCAC
>JBDUDE010000013.1:0-4979 GCA_040003105.1 Mucilaginibacter sp.
AGAAGTAATACTGTTTGCTTTACTGGTAACCACGCTTATCCGAACCTTTTTTATCGAGGCCTACCTGATCCCCAGCGCGTCGATGGAAAACTCGCTTTTAACCGGCGATTATATCCTGGTCAGTAAAGTAAGCTATGGCGCCAGGTTCCCCATAACACCTGTCTCTTTTCCGTTTGCGCACAATACCCTGCCGCTTATTTATACAAATGCCTATTGGGATGGCATACAGCTGCCCTATTTTCGCTTTCCCGGGTTAAGCGACGTTAAAAAAGGTGATGTCGTGATATTTAACTATCCTATGGATGCCGATTCGCCTTATTACCGCCCGGTTGATAAGCGCGAGAACTTTATTAAGCGCTGCGTGGCAACACCCGGCGATACCGTGAGGATAATAAACGCACAGCTTTATATTAATAGCAAAAAAGCGCCCGAACCGGCGGAAGGCCAGCAGGCATACATAGTACACACCAACGGCAAACCGGTTGACTCGTTGTTTACCCGCAGCCTGCACATTGATGTAAAACTTAAATACAGCAAAACAAGCTACGAGATGCTGATGACCCGCGAGGCCGCAAAAAAGCTGGAAAAGCATCCGGGTATTAACAACGTGATTGAATATTATCAATCGGTTTCCGGGTACAGTCCCGGCATCTTCCCCCACGATCAGCATTTTAACTGGACGCTGGATAACCTTGGCCCTATTATAATTCCCAAAAAAGGCTGGACAGTTAAACTTGACGAATTAACCATCCCTATGTACAAACGGGCTATCGGGGTGTATGAAAACAATAAAATTAAAATAGCAGGCAATGCAATTTTTATCAACTGTAAAAAAGCTGAAGAATACACCTTTAAGCAGGATTATTTTTGGATGATGGGCGATAACCGTCACAATTCCGAAGATTCACGTTTTTGGGGCTTTGTACCCGAAGATCATATTGTCGGCAAGGCGCTGTTTATTTGGATGAGTACCGATGAAAACGAAAGCTTTCTGCACCAAACAAGGTGGAGAAGGATATTTAAGGGGATAAGGTAATCTATTTTGTCATTGCGAGTCTCCATCAGGGGTAAACCCTGAAAAAAATAGCAATGACGTTAAAAAAAGTATACTGATAATCAGTAACTTATAAACACGTCATTATAAGCAATCTCGTCGCCATACGGTGGGATTATGCCAGTAGTAAACCTGTATATCGAATAGGAATAGCGACGAGGTTGCCGCGCTCGTTCCTCGCTCGCAATGACATAATTTTATAGCTTTTTTAGTCCCAACTTCTTCGCCAGCCCATTCAAATCATCTACCACCGCGTCAACAAGCGGTATGCCATTTGCTTTTCTATCGGCTTCGGCTTCCAGCTCCGGCTCACCGGGAATAATAACCTTTTGATTGATATCAACTGTTGCGGCGGATTTAAACCGGTCTATCCAATTATCCATGTGCGTTTTAAACTCATCAACAGGCCGGAAACCGTCAACCCGCATCGCGCCCACAAAATGGCCAATGCCCAGTCCCACCGGGTCGGCAGGTGGTTGCAGGAACGAAACAAACGGCGGCACCCAGGGGCCATAATTGGCCCCGGATAACACCGCCGAAAGGATATCAACCGTGGCGCTCAAACCAAATCCTTTATGGCTGCCGTGCTCTTTATCACCGCCCAGGGGCAAAAGCGAACCTCCTGATTTTAGGGCATGCGGGTTGGTGGTATAATTACCCGCCGCGTCTTGTATCCAGCCTTCGGGAACTGGCTTGCCGGCACGCTGGGCTATTTCCAGCTTGCCGTTTGCAGCCGCAGAGGTAGCCATATCAACAACAACAGGCGGGTAGCTTCCCGCGGGGAAGGCGTAACACATCGGGTTGGTACCAAGCAATCTTTCGCTTGAATAAGTTGGCGCAACCAGTGGGCTGGCATTGGTCATGGCGAAGCCAATCATATTTTTTTCAACCGCCATTAAAGCATGGTAACCGGCAATACCAAAGTGATTAGAGTTTCGCACCGATACCCAGCCAGACCCAAATTGTTCAGCTTTTTCTATTGCTAATCGCATGGCGAAGGGCGCTATTATCAAACCGAGGCCTGCATCGCCATCAACGGTGGCTGTGGTGGGTGTTTGATGTACTATCGTGATGTTCGGGTTGGTGTTGATGCGTTTGCTCTCCCACAGCCTTACATAGCCAATCAGCCGGGCTACGCCATGGGAATCTATTCCGCGTAAATCAGCCCGTAATAAAACATCGGTAGCAAGTGCAGCATGTTCAGCACTACAGCCCATGGCCAAAAATATATTTTCTGTAAAAGTGCGAAGGACAGATTGGGAGATAATCATGTGGCAAATATAGCTGCTTTGAACACAGAGGTACCGCCAAATTTACGAAGTTTTTAACCGGCGAAGCCGTCAATGAGGCCAATGAAAACTAACACTTCGAATTAAACTTCGTAAATCTTATACCCATTATAAGGAATCCAACCGCTTCAATAACTGCAATCCTTCATTCCATCCCCCATGACCGGATGCCACATTGATGTGCCCTTCATCGCCAACATTTACCAGTTCGCTTCCCCAACTATTGGCAAATAGTGTAGCACGCTCAAAGGATACAAAGAAATCATTGGTGCTGGCTGCAACTATGGTTTTAAATGGGAGGTTGAATAACGGAACGGGTTTAAAACCGGTAGTCCCCGGCGGGTAAGAGTCGGCTTCGGTGTCGCTTGGTCCAACTAATAATGCCGCTTTAATTTTAACATCAAACTTTAAGGCCCAGTAAGCAATGGTGGAGCATGCCAGGCTATGACCAACCAAAATTACATCAGCCGGGTTATGCTTTTTTACTTCATTATTGATGTTTTCAATCCAGTCGGTGCAAAACGGGATGTCCCATTCTTTTTGCTCAACTCGTTTAAAATTAAACTCGCGCTCCCAAAGCGACTGCCAGTGCTGCGGACCCGAATTACCGAGGCCGGGGATGACGAGGATGGTTGATTTGAAGGTCATTTGCGAAATATAAAATGGTTTATTTATCCGTCAGCACCGTAAACTTAAAATCCAGCGGTTCAAAAACCCTGACAAGCTCGTCGATAAAACCCTGCCCCCATTTCACATAAAACAAACCGAAATTTTCAGTACGTTCCTGCAGGCTGTCTTTCGGGAAAATATCAGCCTTAATGTGTTCCACCTGTTCCAGCCGGGTGTGATAATTGCGTTTCTCGGCCTTAATTAGCTTTTTTTCAAGGTTATCAATAGCATGCTTTAACCTTGCCTGTACCGCTTCGGTCGAAGGGGCAAGTGTGTTGTCTATTTTATAGGCACGCAACTTTAATTTTTCAAAAACTGCGGTTAACTCACGCCATTCGTCAGCAAGAGACAAGCTATGTTCGCTATGTTTTTTAATCCAGTCGTTTTTTATGGTATCGCTGGTTTTAAACAGGTCGGCGGGCTGCAAATCCATTTTGGCAATTTTCGAAGCTGTTTCCTTGCCGATTACCAACCCCGAATTACGCAGGATCAGAATAGGGAAATCAACCTTATAATGATCGAAGTTTGATTTTAATTCCAGCCAGTAAACTACTTCTGCGCCGCCGCCTATGTAGGCAATGTTTGGTAAAATACATTCCTGGTATAGTGGGCGCATTACCACGTTGGGGCTAAACCGTTCGGGGTATTGGGCAATCTCCGCTTTCAGTTCTGCCTCTGTAAAGCTGATCTCGGTATTCAGTACTTTATAAACGTCATTCTCGAAGGTTACCCGCTCACGCAGACCATCTAACAGGTAAAAAAAGTTTATCTCGCGGGGGTTAACCTGTATGTGAACCCCTAAATCATGCAATTGTTTATTGGTAGCCTCAATGTTTTTAAAGCTGTTTCGTTCTACAATGTCCTGCTCAATTATTGGCGCAAATGACTGTTTAAAGCGATGATCATCCGCATCAATAATTACCAGTCCGTATTGGCCAAACAAAGCGTTTACCAGGTACCGGGTAGCATCGGCAAGTTTATCGAATTTAGTATAAGCGGTTTCAACAATTTCAGCAAGTTCATCGGCGTGATGGTCAATACCAAGCGCGCCCTTATATTGGTTAATGGCCTGTCGCATAGTATCCGGGTTGATGCGACCGGTTGCACCTGAGGCCTCGTACCACCAGTGCACTTTTTTGCCGCCAATGTTGGTATAGTTTATCTCGGCAAAATCATGGTCTTCGCTTGCCATCCAGTAAACAGGCACAAAATCTTTATCAGGAAATTTTTCTTTTAGCTGTTGTGCCAATTTAATGGCAGTTACAATCTTATAGATGAAATAGAGCGGCCCGGCAAATATATTGAGCTGATGGCCGGTAGTAACTGTATAAGTGTTTTCTTTTTTCAGAAGAGAAACATTGTTTTGAACGGGAAGCAGCGGGGTTAAATGGCTGTACTGCTCAGTTAATACTTCAAACAGGATTTTCCTGTCGGCAACAACCTTTTTGTTTTTCAGCAGTTCGGCAAAGCCGTTAAAGTCGGGGCGGTAACCATAAAAAGAGCGAAGCGCCGGGGCATCTTCAAGGTAGTCGATAACTGTGGGAGAGAAGGCCCCCGTGTCTTTATAGTTTATACAGGCTGAGTCCATTGGATTTCTGATTTTCGACGTCGAATTAGTAACCGCATCAAAACCAAGCCGAATTTAGATTTTAAATTCCTAAAATCAAGAAGGCCAGCCTAAAACCTGTTTATTTTACAATATGTCCATAAAGGTCGAAGTCTTCGGCACTGTCAACCTGCACGTTCACAAAGCTGCCAATAGTGGCATAATCAACGGCTGCATTTATTAAAACCTCGTTATCCACCTCGGGTGAATCATATTCGGTGCGACCAACAAAATAGCCGCCATCCTTTTTATCAACCAAAACTTTGTAAGTATTGCCTATCTTCTCCTGGTTTTTATCAAAGCTAATGCCCTGCTGAATTTCCATTATCGCATCGGCGCGCTTTTGCTTAACTTCATCAGG
>JBDUDE010000505.1:0-4979 GCA_040003105.1 Mucilaginibacter sp.
TGTCGCGCATGGGCGAGTTTGTGGCTTTTGAGGCAGCAATCAGCTTGCTGAAAGACGCAGGCAGGGATGATGTGATATTAAAAGTATACCAGCAATGTAAAGACAGCGCCAGCCTGCCGAAGGAAGAAGTGGAAAACTACGTAAAAGCTATTTACGAGCCATTTACCGACCAGGAAATATCCGACCGTATTGCACAAATTATCACCCCTAAAGAAATAAAGGCCGAAGTAAAAGTTATTTACCAAACCCTTGATAACCTGCATAAAGCCTGCCCCGACCACCAGGGCGACTGGTATTTTTCAGGAAATTACCCAACACCGGGCGGCAACAAAGTTGTTAATCGCGCCTTTGCCAACTGGATGGAAGGGAAGAATACAAGGGGGTATAATTAAGTACTGAGTCTTAAGTCGGAAGTCTTGAGTCAGTAAGGTTTGGTTGTCGTTTTATTTAAACAGTTCGTCAAGCACAATATCATTTTGCACCAGGCCGATTTTATAGCTATTGTCCTGTGTGCCGAATGTGGTGACCATTACAATAAATAGTGTTTTTTTTGTTTTGGCTTTAAGCTTAAAAATCTGTTGTTTCTGCATCAACTCTTCGGCATAAGCCTTATCTATTGTAAACTTCGCAGTTGAAAATTTCATCTCGCAAATGCTGATGCAAAAATCCTGGCGGTCAAACAACAAGTCAATTTGTGCACCGGGTTCGCCTTTACCCGGCACATATCGCCACGCCGATTCTTCGGTGTAAACGCCGGAAATTCCCAGCGCCGCTTTAATTTGTTTAACATGTTTAAGGCATACACTTTCGTATGCTGTCCCGCTCCAGCTTCGCCACGACGGTGTTACAGATAATTTTATCCAGCTGCCGGAGCCGCCCGCCCGGTGGCTTTCAATAAATTTCAGGTAGAACCGGGAATATTCGTCTGATAATTTATAAACGGCATCGCGCAGGTTCTTTTCAAAAGGTAAGTATGCCGAAATGAAACCTGACTCGGTTAGCTCTTCAAGCAGGGCAGTGGTGGTGCCGCCGGTTGAAAGGCCGCATGCGGCAATAATCTCTTTACGGGTTAGCCCGGCAGGTTTGGCGGCAAGCGCCCGTACTATCGAGATGTGTTTATTTGCGCTTGCAAATAGCGACTGATAAAGCGTATTAAACTCGTTTTGTAGTGCGCCGTCTTTGCTGAAACAAATCCTGTCGATATTTTGGGCCGCGCTTTTACCGGGCAAAACATCTTTAAGGTATTGTGGGATGCCGCCCAGGGCCATATACAACTGCACAACCTGGTAATGGTCGAGGTTTACTTTATTATGTTTAAGGTATTCACCGGTTTCTTTGAGCGTAAAGGGCAGTAGCCGTATTTTTTGGGTTATGCGGTTATGAAGACCACCTTTGTTGTTTACTACTTTTTGTATCATCCATGATGCTGCCGAGCCGCAAATAACAACAACCAGGTTGTTTTGCCTGGTGCCCCACATGTTCCAGAAAAACTCAAACGCCTGGAAGAACCCAGACTTTGCGGAACTTAGCCATGGGAACTCGTCAAAAAAAATGACACATTTTCTTTTCTTTAGCAGTGGCTCTGCATATTTCTTAAGCATTTGAAATGCTTCAGTCCAGTTGGCCGGTATAGCCGGGGCAACTGGCAAGTTCATAACTTCGGCAAACGTGTTTCTGAAATTGGTTAGCTGCTCGGTTACTGTAGCATTATGTACGCCCGAAAACTCGAATATTAAATTTTCCTTTAAGTACCTTCTTATGAGATAAGTTTTGCCCACCCGCCTTCGGCCGAACATCGCAACTAATTCGGGTTGGTTTGATTTTAATATCCTGTTAAGGATTTCTTTTTCCTCATCCCGACCTATTACTTCTGTCATATTTTGCTATATTTCAGGTAGTTATAAATTTAGTGGCATAGTTGATATAATCATAATCAGCCATAACTCTACAAATATAAGTACTTGTGGCTGGATATAAAAATATAAAACTAGCCATAACTATAATAAAATATATTTTGTGGCTGATTATAAAAGAGTATAATCAGCCATAACTATTTAAAATTGTATAGTTATGGCTAAATATAAGTTAATAAACACAGCCATAACCGTGTATTTTTGTATACTTGTGGCTGAGTTTAATTTGCAAATAAATGATAACTATCTGTATATCAGGTTTTATGTAAACTATAGACTTTGAAATATTTACAACATTGAAAGGTAATAGATTAAAATAATGGGTAGTCTGCCGGCTCAGCAGTCAATTTCCCATTTACCAAGCCTCCAATTTCGCCAATAATATCCAGGCTCGCTTCGCCATAAACTGTTTTGGTGACGGCAAGTTCATCGGTTTTTTGTTTTATCCATTCTGCTGATGCGGTTTTTCCTGCTTTTAAATTATCCAGTGCTTCGAGGCCGGTATTGGCTGCAATAACCAGGTTTTTTGAAAATGCATCGATATCAGCGCTGTCCGGCATGTTTTTCAGTAATGGCTCCAGGGCGGGGCGGTGGTTTTTCCATGCCAATAATTGGTTGCGGATGGCTTGTTCAGTAGCGGCATCTTTTGTTTGCAGGTAATCGGCCACTAACTTCCTGAAGCGCCTTTTTACTTCTGAGTCAACAAAAATAATATCGGATATAGCCGTGAGCGGCGCAGTTTGGTAGGAGGCGCTTGCCGGTTTCGTCATCCGGGCAAATAGTTTTTTGTAGCCCTTTATGGGTGACAGCACGTCTGTAACTGTTTTTAACGACGTGATATCCTGCCCCCCGGTTAACCTGCGCAGAGAGCGGTTGTAATCGCCGATATGCTGTACGCCCAATTCATCCAGTTTACTATTCACCGCAAATAACCTTCGGTACATATCGGGCACATCCTTAACTGCTGCAGGCGACCATAACCTTTCGGCTATTGCGGCGGCACGGGGCCAAATGCGGGTTTCGATATTATCCTTGTCTACCGCCTCGCTCCACTGGGCAGCCTCGCCGCCGGTAAAAAGAGGGGTGTTTCCGTCACCAACGGAATCAGGTATGGTCATGTTGTTATAGTGCACATAGGCAGGCATAAATACATCGAGATAAAAGCCCCTGGACACAACTACTTTGTTGCCATGAGCCAACGCTTTGCCTGCATAGGCGGGGTTGCTCCAAACCTGAACGGCCACATCTTTGGGTAACTCGGTAGAGAAAAGCTCTTCCCAGCCCAGTGTTTTTTTATGATGTTTGGCCAGCAGTTGCGATACACGTTTTACAAAGTATGCCTGCAATGCATGGGTATCGGCCATGTTGTTCTTTTTCATAAAGGCGGCAACGGCAGGGTTTATTTTCCAGGCAACGCCATTGTTTTCATCGGCGCCGATATGTATGTATGGCGAGGGAAACAACGCAGCCATTTCGCCAAAAAACTTATCAAGGAAAACGTATGTCGATTCCTTTGACGGGTCGAACGAAGGGGTGGGGGCGCTGCTAATCATTTTCATAATATCCATCAACCCCATTGGTTTGCCATCTGGATTGCTCATTTTAAACCTTGGCCCGGGTTGGTAGGGGCCGGGCGCAGCGGCCAGTTCCGGGTGACCGGCAAGCCAACTCGTAGTATGCCCGGGCATATCAAACTCGGGAACTATGATAATGCCACGCGCTTGTGCATATTTTATCAGGTCTTTTACCTGGGCTTGGGTGTAGTAATCGCCTAATGAGCCTTTGCGTTGTAACTCCGGGTATATTTTTGATTCAATCCGGAAGCCTTCATCATCTGAAAGGTGCAGGTGCAGCACATTCATTTTTACTGCAGCCATTGCGTCGATATTCCGCTTAACCACATCCAGCGGGATAAAATGCCGGGCAACATCAATCATTAAGCCACGCCATTGAAAACGTGGGGCATCGTTAATGGTAACGGCCGGTAAATAATAACCTTGTGTATTATTGGCGGTTAGTTGTATAATGGTCTCCAGCCCGTGCAACGCACCTGCTGTAGTATTAGCAGCCAGGTTAATTTGTTTTGGGTTGACGGTTAGTGTATAGCTTTCGTCGCCGCCTAATTGTGCAGGGGCTTTTTGCTTAACAGTTACTACTAATGCCGCTGTGTCGCTTTTATCATTTGCGGTGATGTATTGCTGACCAAAGTACAAACCCGTTTTGCGGTTAAGCGTTTGGTAGGCGCGGTTTACGGCTGCGTATAAAATGGTGTCCGTTGCATCGGCCCTAACGCAAACTGTAAAATTGGGCTTAATAATAAACTGGCCGGTGCTAAATATCACGCTCTTGGGCATCGGCATTAAATTAGTTAGGGGCGTGGTTTGTGCGTAAGTAATAATGGCGGCGTACAGGAACAGGCAAAACAGTAAAAGCTTTTTCATTGCAATCAGGGTTTATAGTTAAATGAGGTGAGTTTTGGGTTATCGTCAATTTCTTTTAGTCCTTTTTGGGTGCAGAGGCCGCGCAGGTAAACTTCCATGGTATTAGCCGCCAGTTCGAACGGCGATAGGCCGAATTTATGGAACCGGCTGGTACGGGTAAGCGAGCTGTATAAAACACCAATACCTTCAAAAAAAACTTCGGCGGAGAGATTGGCGCGGATATAGCCTTCCGCAATTCCATCATTAAATGCCTTAATCAAAGGCCCGCCAAGTTTTGCCGAATTTTGCCGGATGATTTTATCCTGCAGTTCGGGGTAGTAATAATTGAGGTCGTGGTAAAAAACTTCGTTTACCTTAAAATCAAGTTCAAAGCCTTTTATAAATGCCTGGAAAAGCATTATAACCGGGCTGCTATTTTGAGAAGTTGTATCTGCTAAACCGATATGCATGCGGCTATAATGCAGGTCGAGGCATTCTTCAAGCAGGGCCTCTTTATTGGCAAAGTATTTATAAACTGTTTTGGTAGAGATACCCAGTGGCGCAATAATTTCTTTAACCGTCATCTTGCGGATGCCATGTGTTAGGAATTGCTGTAAAGAGGTTTCAATTATTTCGGACTTCATTT
>JBDUDE010000381.1:0-1501 GCA_040003105.1 Mucilaginibacter sp.
GCGTCTGAGCTGCTGCCGGGGGCTATGCGCACTGCATAGTCTATCAGTTTTGGCAGGCGGCGTTGTTTTTTAACGTACACCTTAGTCAGCGCATTCATAAAAGCATCAAACTGGCCATCGCCCTGTGCATTTTCCTCAAATTTTTCGCCATCTATTTTCACCGCTATAGTGGCCGATGGACGTAAGCCCATTGAATGCATCAGCACGTACGACTCTATAATAACTTTTTCTTCGTAAAGGTTGCTGTCCAGCACATCCGAAATAATGTAAGGCAGGTCCTCTTTGGTTACCGTTTCCTTCCGGTCGCCAAGCTCAATAACGCGTTGGGTGACCTTTTTAAGGTCGGCGTCGTTGAGCTTTAATCCCAGCTCCTGCAGGTTTTTTTCAATGTTGGCTTTGCCCGACGTTTTGCCCAAAGCATATTCGCGTTTGCGGCCGAAGCGCTCAGGCAGCAAGTCGTTAAAATACAGGTTGTTTTTGTTGTCGCCATCGGCATGTATGCCCGCAGTTTGGGTAAATACGTTATCGCCAACTATAGGTTTGTTCGACGGTATCCTTACGCCAGAAAACGTTTCAACCAGCTTGCTTACCGTGTAGATCGACGATTCTTTTATGCCGATTTTCACTTCCGGCGCAAAATCATTTATTACGGCCACGACACTGGCCATGGCCGCATTACCTGCCCGCTCACCCATGCCATTTACGGTAAGGTGCAGACCGCATACGCCGGCCTTTACCGCTTCCAAAACATTGGCAGTACCCAAATCATAGTCGTTGTGCGCGTGGAAATCGAAATGGGTTTTGGGATATTTAGCAATCAGTTCCTTTAAAAACTTTGCGGTTTCTAAAGGGGTTAATACTCCCAGGGTATCGGGCAATAAAATCCTTTTTACAGGTTGTTTGGTAATAAACTCAAGGTATTGGTAAACATACTCCGGCGAGTTGCGCATGCCGTTGCTCCAGTCTTCCAAATAAACATTGGTGGCTATCCCTTTGCTTTGCGCAAGCTCAATTATGTGTTTTATTTCGGCAAAGTGCTGTTCCGGTGTTTTTTTAAGCTGATGGGTTAAATGATTCAACGAGCCTTTGGTGAGCAGATTTTGAACCTTTACGCCCGAATTTACCATCCAGTCGATAGAAACGCCGTCGTCAACAAAGGATAACACCTCAATACGGTCGGTGTAGCCATTTTCTTCGGCCCAGGTCAAAATACTTTTTACTGCCTGGAACTCGCCTTCGGATACACGTGCAGACGCAATTTCAACCCTGTCAACATTTAATTCTTCGAGTAATAATTGAGTTATCGTCAATTTTTCGGACATTGAAAACGACACTCCCGATGTTTGTTCTCCATCGCGGAGAGTTGTATCCATTATCTCTATTTTCCTTCGTTCCATTACTGGATTTTTTTTTTGATTTGTGGTGAGATAAAAAGGCTTTATTCTTCGAGACCTCCGTGCCTTCTTTGATGCCTCTGTGGTTATTTTTAACCACGGAGACA
>JBDUDE010000707.1:0-4975 GCA_040003105.1 Mucilaginibacter sp.
TCGATGTGTTTTGTTTTTACCTGCAGCGTTTGCGAGCCTTCTTTGTTTTTGTTTACAATTATAACTGTACTTACGTCAGACGGTTTCAATTTCATCGTAACTTTAATTAGGGGCAGCAAGATAGTTAATGCCTTTAGAAAAACAAAATGGTGTTTTCGTTAATATTTGAGTATCAGCAGGTTTTGTTTATTGTGCAGATGCGCATTTTTTTTAATTTTTACTTGTATTTACTGCAACTTTCCGGCATCCGGACTTAAGGCTTCGGACTCCGGACTTAAGACTTCCGACTCCACCCATCCGTCAGCAAATTGTTATTATTCGCATTTTTAAACGTTTCCTGCTTATCATTTCTTATTTTTGTATTCAAATTTAGAAAACAGAAAAATGTATCCGGAATATTTAGTAGCCCCAATGCGGGAAGAACTGACCAGGGTTGGCTTTGAAGAGTTAAAAGATGCAGATGCGGTTACCAAAGCTATTGAAAGCGAAGGAACAGTATTTGTGATGGTAAATTCGGTCTGCGGCTGTGCTGCAGCCAATGCACGCCCGGCTGCACGTATGGCGGCGCAAAACGAAAAACATCCTGATAAGCTGGTAACAGTTTTTGCAGGTATGGAAGCAGAAGCGGTAAATAAAGCACGTAATTACATGCTGCCTTACCCCCCATCATCGCCTGCAATGGCACTTTTTAAAGACGGTAAGCTGGTTCACATCATCGAGCGCCATCAAATTGAAGGCCGCCCGGCGCAAATGATTGCTGATAACCTCATTGGTGCGTTTGAGCAATATTGCTAAAAGATTTTTTATACCTACAATAAACCCCGGTTGGCTTTGCTAACCGGGGTTTTATTTTTTTAGCCGCTAAGGTTGACAAGGAATTGGTTACTTGAAAAAGTAGCCAAGTGAAAATCCAAGCGCCTGGTTATGAATGCGAACGATCGGGTCGTTAGACAAATTTTGCAAGCCCAGGCCATACTGAACGCTTAAAGTTACATTACTGGTGAACTGGTAACCGCCAATAAAATTAATACCAAAATCCGGGTTGTGTATTTCATCCACGCCGCTGCCGAAATGTACGGCCTCGGTTCGGCTGGTTGGCTGCCCGTTTTCATCGGTGGTTAAAGGCGCACTGCCCGAAAGGCCAAGACCCACATAAGGGCCGCCGCCTATAAATATACTGCCCTTGTGTACGGCTGCATGGTATAAAAAGTTAACGGGAATTTCAAGATAGTTGAAGGTTACCTTCGAAGCTGCGAGGCCTACTGCCTGGTCGCTGTTATCAGACGTGGTGGAACTACCGCCCTTTGTGCTGTACAAAATACCCGGCTGTATAGAGAATGATTTATTAAACCTTAAATCAACCACCCCGCCAACGTGAAAGCCTGTTAAGCTGGATGAAGTTCCGGTAAGGTTGTCAAACGTAGCTGAAAATGTAGAGAAGTTAACGCCGGCTTTAACGCCGTAGCTTATTGTTTGTGCAAATGTAGTGGCAGAGCCAATCAGCGCGATAGTTAGTAAAAGTACTTTCTTCATGAATCGGGATTTAAGTAAATAATTGAGTTAATATATTAAAGGTAAACAAATGCAGGTTATAAGCCATAAACAATTTTTTGGGCGCGTGCCTTACCTGCGCCCATACTGCAATGCGTACGGAATAGGCGTTGGCTTTTTTTTGACGATGCTTTCGGGCGTTAAATACACCTGTTCAAGTTTACGGCCGCCATCTTTTTGAAAATATTCTATCCACAGAGGGTAAAAACCTTTTTTTAGCGGGATGATTGCTACAGCTAAGAAAAGGCGGGGGCTAGTATTCAAGATGATAAGCATTTTATTAAAGGTAAGACTGCGGGTTGATGCAGATAGTTACAGCAAAAATATAAAAAAGCGGTCTGTGAGGACACAAGCTGCGGTATGCTTTTTCCTGATCTCTAATCACTCACTCCTCAAACTCTTTATCGGGTTTATTAATGCAGCCTTTATTGCCTGGAAACTTACGGTAAGCAATGCAATAAAAATAATCAGTCCGCCCGACAGTAAAAACACCCACCACTGTATGGGTGTACGGTATTCAAAACTTTGCAGCCACTTATTGGAAGAATACCATGAAATTGGAAATGCTATCACCAATGCTATTACCACCAGCACCAAAAACTCCGACGACAACAGGGTAAACAACGACCTTACACTTGCACCCAATACCTTGCGGATACCAATTTCTTTAAAGCGCTGCTCGGCAGTAAACATGGCCAGCCCGAGCAAGCCGAGGCAGGAGATAAAAATGGCGAGGAACGAAAATGCATCTGAAAGCTTTCCGACTATTTGCTCGCTTTGGTACATCTTGGTGTATTCATCGTCGGCAAAGTAAAAGGTGAACGGGAACGACGGATTAAGCTGCTTGTATAATTTTTCAACAGCAGCCATTACTTCCCGGGTTTTGCCGGGCTGGGTACGTATCAAAATATTGCCGTCAGCATCCTGTTCCCCGGCGCGTAATATCAATGGCTTTATCTGGTCATGCAGCGAGTTAAAGTGAAAATCCTGTACCACACCAATGATCTTTCCTTTTTTACCCCACATTGTCAACGGCTGCCCGATAGGGTCTTTATAATTAATACGTTTTAATGCTGCTTCATTTACCATAAACCCAACTGAATCTGTTGCGAAATCCTTCGAGAATTCGCGGCCTGCCAGCACTTTTATTTTCAGGGCTTTAACCAAATCATAACCTACGGACGATTGCGTAAACTGAATATTTACACTCGGGTCCTTCCCAATCCAGTCAACACCACCGGTGCTGTTTTGTATATTGGTTGGCGAATTGCTCATCCGCGTAACTGCCTGCACGCCGGCCATGCGCAGGGCCTCCTGCTTAAACACGCTATATTTTGCAAAAAGGTTACCTTCCATTGGTATGTATACCAGGTTTTGACGGTCGTACCCAAGGTTTTTCGACTGGATGTAGTCCATCTGCTTTGAAATAATTACGGTACCTGTTACCAATACTACCGACAGTACAAACTGGAATACCACCAATCCTTTGCGGAACAGCGTTGTGCCCGTATCAAGTTTCAGCGTTCCTTTCAATACTTTTACAGGATTAAACGACGATAAAAACAAAGCAGGATAACTGCCCGAAACCAGCCCCGTTACCAGCGTAATCACGCCAACCCTTAGCCAAAATTCCGGTTGACCGAAAGGCAGCTCAATTTGCTTTTGCGTAACCTGGTTAAACACCGGCAACAATAAAACCAGCAAGAATATCGAAATACCTACCGCCAGGGTTGTTATCAGCAATGACTCGCTTATAAATTGCTTGATTAACGATGAGCGTAACGCCCCCACTACTTTACGCACACCAATTTCGCGTGCACGTTTAATCGACCGGGCTGTGGTCAGGTTCATGAAGTTGATGCAGGCTATCAATAAAATAAAAATGGCGACGATGCTAAATAAGTTTACATATTCAATACGGCCGCCGGAAACATTACCCTTTTCATCAAACGTGCCGCGCAGGTATCTATCGGCATAAGGCTGTAAATCAAAATCGATAATAAAGGTTGATGTTTTACGATCAGTGGCGGTATATTTATCCAAAAAGCGGGTGATTTTTTTTGCAACCGTTGCGGAATTCGCATCAGGCCTCAGCATTATAAATGTAGACGGCCCCTGGTTGCCCCAATCAAGCGCCCAACTGGCTCCATCAGTAAATACCTTCCAGTTGGTCAGGTAATCAAACTGTTCAGAAACGTTGCCGGGGAGATTTTCGAATACTGCGGTTACAGTAAGGTTTTTATCGTTATTTATTTTGATGGTTTTGCCCATTGCTATGCGTGCGCTGCCGTAAAACTCTTCAGCCATTTTACGTGATATGGCTATGCTTACAGGCGAATTCAGCGCAGTCCCGGCCTTGCCCTGCAATAACGGGTAGCTAAACATTTTAAAATAATCGGCGCCGGCCGAATTACCGGTAAGCTTCAAAACTTTATCGCCAACCTGGAAGGTGTTCGGGCTGTTAAAGGCGTAGCTTGTAGCATACTGCACTTCGGGTATTATCTTTTTCATTTCTTCGGCCGTTGGGCCGGGCGTATTGTAAGTACCGTGGGCTTTATGGTCGTAATACTGGCGCTCATACACTGAAAAGAGCCGCGCGCTGTTTTTATGAAATGCATCAATACTTAACTCGTTTTGCACCCAAAGCAAAATAAGCAAACTGCAAACAACACCGACAGACAGGCCGGCGATGTTTAGAAACGTGTGCGCCTTATTTTTAACAAGATTGCGCCAGGCGATTTTTAAATAGTTTCGTATCATATTGGTTCATGGTTGATAGTTCATGGTTCATAGCCGGAAAGCCACATTTTTTCTAATCTTTGATCTCTAACCTTTGGTCACTCACTTCTTAGGCTTTTGATAGGGTTTATCAAAGCCGCTTTTATTGCCTGGACGCTTACTGTTGCCAGGGCGATGGCTACTATAATGAGCCCTGCAAGCGCAAACGTCCACCATTCGAGCGGCGGATGGTAAGCAAAGCTTCGCAGCCAATAGGTCATGCCGTACCAGGCCAGTGGCGTTGCTATAAGCAAGGCTATTATTACCAGCACCAAAAACTCCGACGACATCAGCGTAAACAGCGATGCAACACTTGCGCCCAATACCTTTCGGATACCAATCTCCTTTACTCTTTGTTCAGCTGTAAACATGGCCAGGCCAAGCAGCCCGAGGCACGAAATAAATATAGCCAGGAACGCAAACGCATCGCTAAGCTTACCTACAATCTGCTCGCTGTTGTATAGCTTGTTATATTCATCGTCAGAAAACGAATAGGTAAACTGGAAGCCGGGGTTTAGCTCCCTGGTGATTTTTTCGAGGCTGGCAATGGCCTGTTTTGTTTTGCCGGGCTGTGTTCTTATCAGGGCTATACCATTGTCGGCTTTTTCGCCGGCCTGTTGCTCATCGGCGGCTTCGGCCGGCTGGC
>JBDUDE010000152.1:0-4969 GCA_040003105.1 Mucilaginibacter sp.
CTTATCAAATGCAATACAGGATGGCACTTGATATGAGCAAGAATCGCGAAAGCGAAGAAAAAGAATGGGAAAACCCTGTTGAGCCGGCAAATACTTCGGACGAGCGGGATAAGGAACAACTGTTAAGGCAATATAAAGAAGCCAAACGCCGGAAAGATAATTTGACTGAAAGTGAAGACGATAAGACCGGGGAAACAAAAAAATAACTGAAGACATTAACTATGAAAGCTTACAATAAACCCGCACCAAGTAAAATACTGGCAAAATTTGATACTGAATTGAAGAATTTGCTGGCAAACGATTTAAAAGAATTTATGGGCAGAAATCCATTTTTAATGCGCAAGAAACAGGCTATGATACAAAACACTTTGTTCGTAGCCTGACCATCATATATCTATTCTATCTACCGAAAAATAGTAAAAAACATCACCTGTGAAAACGATAAAGCTTTGCAACATGCAGGGCTCTATTTTTTTGTAGTGTATTGTATGATAAGGTTTGCAGTTTTGGCTGAGGCGCCGGGTTTGCCCATTTTTACATCAAGCTCGTCATAATCAGCAAGCATTTTTTGGCGGTATGCTTTTTTATTTATGATGGAATCAAGTTGGGTTGTAATATTCTTCGCCGAGCAATCTGCCTGTATCAGTTCCTTAACTACTCCGCGGTTCATTATTAAATTAACCAGCGATATAAACTTTATTTTAACCACCATACGGGCAATGCCGATAGATATAGGGTGCCCTTTGTAAACTACCACTTGCGGCACGTTAAATAAGGCGGTTTCTAAAGTAGCAGTGCCCGATGCTACAACGGCAGCTTCGGCATTATTTAGTAAATCATAAGTTGCGTTAAACACAACCGGGACGTTTTGGCCGCGAATAAACTGTGAGTAATAATCGGCGGTAAACGATGGGGCGCCGGCTATCACAAACTGGTGATCAGGAAACTTTTCGGCAACTGCAACCATTTCGGGCAGCAATCGGCTTATCTCCTGCCGACGGCTACCGGGTAACAGGGCAATTATTTTTTTATCCGCGAGGCGATTATTGCCGACAAAGTTTTCATCAGGCTTAAAAGCTGCTACAGCGTCAAGCAAGGGGTTGCCGACGTAGTCAACTTCCATTCCCCATTCTTTATAAAAATCAACTTCAAAAGGCAAGATGCAAAACAGGTGATCGACAATCCGCTTTATTTTTAAAACCCGTTTTTGGTTCCAGGCCCACACCTTGGGCGAAATATAATAGCAAACCAAAATGTTATTCGCTTTGGCAAATTCAGCAATCTTCAGGTTAAAGCCAGGGAAGTCGATCAATATCAATACGTCCGGCTGCCATGCTGTAATATCGTGCTTGCAGGCTTTGAGGTTCTGTAAAATAGCATTCAGGTTAAGCACAACCTCAATAAAGCCCATAAAGGCCATATCGGCATAATGCTTTACCAGCGTACCGCCTTCGGCCTGCATCAGATCGCCGCCAAAATAGCGGAACTCAGCCTTGCTATCGCGCTCTTTTAGGGCTTTCATCAGGTTTGCGCCATGCAAATCGCCCGATGCCTCGCCAGCTACCAGGTAATATTTCATCGTGCCCGTACTTTAAGCATAAACAATACCAACATAATAGCAAAGGTAGCTAGCATAATGCCCCGGGCTGTTTTATCCAAACCTTTTTTTATCACAAAACGCAACAGCAGTAAATTTAAGGCGATAGCTATAATATAAGGCAATGCAGGTTTATTGATGATAATATCGGCATTATGTCTCAGCAAATAAGCAACAACCCACGCAATGAACGGGAATGGAAGGGCAAGTAAAACGCCCATTAGCATAGTGTTTTTGTAGCGCATAGCTTTATACATTAAATTTCCACCCGTTTAAAACCGGGATGGCATGATGCGCTGTCATATCAAACTGTACGGGCACTACAGAAGCGTAATTATGTTCTAGTGCCCAAACGTCGGTATCCTCGCCGTTATCATTGGTTTGGAACACGCCCGTTAACCAGTAATAAGGGCGTTTATGTGGGTCCATGCGTTCATCAAATTCCTCGGCCCATTTTGCGCTTGCCTGGCGGCAAATTTTTATACCTTTTATATGAGGCCCCGCCGGAAAGTTTACATTAAGTAAAGTAGCAGTCGGCAACCCGTTTTGTAAAACCTGCAGTGCAATTTCTTTTACGTACTTTACGCAATGGCTAAAATCGGCATCCATTGTATAATCATCCAGCGAGAACCCGATGGAAGGAATACTTTCAATAGCCCCTTCAACCGCCGCCGACATGGTGCCGGAGTATAATATATTAATGGAGTTGTTTAAACCATGATTTATACCCGAAACACATAAATCCGGCTTTTTGCCTTTAAATATTTTGTTTACTGCCAGCTTCACACAATCAACCGGGGTACCTGAGCATCGGTACATTTCAATACCTTCGTAAATATCCACCTGGTCTAGACGCAACGGCTTCCCTATGGTGATGGCGTGGCCCATACCAGATTGCGGGCTGTCCGGCGCTACTACTACCACCCGGCCAAGTTCAGCCATGGTTTCCAGCAGGGCTTTAATGCCAGGGGCAGTTATGCCGTCGTCGTTTACTACAAGGATGGTGGGTTTGGATTTTGTCATCAGGTTGATTTGTTTTTTGTCGGCACAAAATTACTTATATTTAATTTATGCTTTATGGACAGAAAGGAAATCAGATTTGCTAAACGAGTTGCAATCGCCACCGTATGTGGTCGAACATCATCCTCATATCACCTTCTTCACCCCGGGCACTAAAACCAATACCGACGCCAGCAAAAAGCTGCCAATTACTGCCAGCGGCCCAACCACCAAAAACTTCAACGCAGGCTCGACAGCCCAATTCCTCACCGCCATTGATAACGAAATAATCAGCAGGGGGTGGAAAATATAAACTGCAAAAGTGTACCGCGATAATTTATTCACGAGGACCGAAGACTTGTTCCAAAGCTTCTTGCCGTAGCAAAGCAGCGCGGTAATTATCGAAAAGCCTATCAGTTGTTCCCAAACTGAATACATAAGCGATTGCCAGTGCCACCCGCCGGAATACCAGTCGAGCGGGGTATTAAGTTTTTCTTTAATGATATAAAATACCGGGAAAAGCACTATCAACAACACAACCAGCCACATCAGCTGCTTCCCTGTTTTAGGCGACAAGCCGTCGAGCCAATTATTTTTATAAGCTACCAGCCCAATTATAAACAGCACAGTGTATTGCGAAAAATGGCCTAATTGAAACCCCAGCGGCTTAAGCACCCATCCCACCGGGAATATTGTACGCACCAGGAAACTAATACAGCCAACAATTGAAGCAAATAAAATAATAGTACCCGCCGACGGCGTAGCGAGGCTTTTTGGCATCCTGGTTTTGATAACCTGCCTCCACAATATATAAACCAGGGTAAAAAGCAATAAAGCGGCCACAAACCACAACACGCCAAAATCAATCCAACTATCAAACCCACCCAGGTATTGCAGGTAAGTAATATGGTGCCCGCCTGCATAATAATATACCAGGAAGCTCAAAAAAGGCGACAGCACACACGAGTAAAACAACAGCGGCACACCAAGCCGCAGCAGCCGGTCGGCTGTAAAACGGGCCGGGCCTTTACGATTATAGGACGGCCCGATAAAATAGGACGACAAAAAAAAGAAGAAACCCATAAAAAACGACTGATTTATGGCTACGAACATCGTCATCGGGATAATCGCGCCTGCCTGGGTTGATTTTTGCGAATAATACCAGCTTCCCGGCGCACCATAAGTAATGGAGCAATGATGCAATATCACCAGTACGGTGAGCACTACCTTAAGATCGTCTATATAAAAAATCTTTTTAGTTGGAACCTGGATAAGGGTGGGTTGAGTTGCAGTCATAAGGATTGATTAGCGTTAATTTACTGATTAGACACCGGTATCAACACATTGTTGCAAGCTAATAAAAAAGGGAAGCTTTTTGCCTCCCCTTTTTTTACTTTTATAACTCGTTAAGCCATTTTACCAGCTCATCGCGGCCTTTGCCTGTCTTTTTCTGCATTTTGCCTAACAGTTCATCGTCTTTGCCTTCTTCACGTACCAAATCGTCGTCGGTGAGGTCGCCGTAGGCTTGTTTTATTTTGCCTTTTAGTTCGTTCCAGGTGCCCCTTATTTTTAAATCGCTCATGATGTTTTTTATATAGATGTATTTAAATAACATCCAGGACACCATTTAGTTTTTGATGAGAGCGGCTAATAATGATAGCGTAAAGACACAACGGTTATTAATTCATTGGTTACTTTATAAATCAAACGATGCTCTTCTGTTATGCGCCTTGACCAATAGCCAGTCCACTTATGTTTTAACGCCTCTGGTTTACCAGTACCTTCAAAAGGTGAATTTTGAATCTCTATGAGCAGGCTTTTAATTTTCGCCTGTACTTTTTTATTTCCGCTTTTTCTCCAGTATTGTAAGTGCTCTGAGGCATCCCTGGTGAAAACTACTTCCATAAGTCGTCAAGCGATATTTTTACTACATCGCCGTCTTCTGCCTGCTTTATGCTTTTATCAAGTGCGAGTTCATTAGCGTTGCTCAACATCAGGTACTCTGTTTCATCAAGCTCTTTTTCATATTTTACGTCAAATGCATCAAAAATAACCTTTAGTGCTTTTTCCTGTTCCTCGCTTTTTGGATGAATCGTTAGTGTTGACATTCTTCTTATTTTTATCTCTAATAACAAATTTACAAATTTTAAGCTGATTTTTTTCTTGATTCCTAAGTCTAACCGCCTTGAACCCCTTTACAGCGCCCCCTTCTTTATATCCTCTACCACACCCGGATCAAGCAATGTCGAAGTATCGCCCAAATTACTGGTATCGCCTTCAGCTATTTTCCTTAAAATCCTTCGCATTATTTTACCCGAGCGCGTTTTTGGCAGGCCGGTTACAAACTGAATCTTATCGGGCTTGGCTATTGCA
>JBDUDE010000567.1:0-4968 GCA_040003105.1 Mucilaginibacter sp.
CGTTTCAACTCCTTTAATCTCCCCTTAAGCGGGAGATTAATTTGAGTCTCCCGTAATTTTTTTGCCATTTAACTTAAACCTCATTGATAATTCACTAATCCGTTGCATTTTTACACCATGGCAGACAAACCCATTATAACCGTAAAAAACCTCGTAAAAAACTATGGCGATTTTAGCGCTGTAAAAGGCATAAGCTTTGAAGTTTACGAAGGCGAAATATTCGGTCTGCTCGGCCCAAACGGCGCCGGCAAAACCACCACCCTTGAAGTAATAGAAACGCTTCGCGATAAAACAAGCGGCGAAATAACCGTTGACGGTTTTGACATTGAAACAGGTGCCGACAGCATTAAGCAGATAATTGGCGTTCAACTGCAGGCCGCCGGGTATTACCCAAACTTAAACCTGAGCGAACTGATCAATCTTTTCTGCGGCTTATATGGCATCAACAAGACGCCGTTGGAAATGCTGGAAAAGGTTGCTTTAACCGATAAAGCTAAAGCAAAATACAAGGACCTGTCGGGCGGGCAAAAGCAACGCTTCTCAATAGCTACAACCTTAATAAACAACCCGCGCATTATATTTTTAGATGAGCCCACAACCGGCCTCGACCCGCAGGCCCGCCGCAACCTTTGGGATTTGATACGCGAAATCAGGGATGCAGGTACAACGGTAGTTATCACCACCCATTACATGGACGAAGCCGAAGAGCTTTGCGACCGTGTAGCATTTGTTGACGGCGGCCATATCATCGGCATAGATACACCAAATAACTTTATAGATAAACTGGTAGCCGGCGGTTTCGAACGCAAAAAACAAGTGAAGCTGGCCAACCTTGAAGATGTATTTATAAACATGACCGGCAAGGAATGGCGGGAAGGTTGAGAAGAAGTTGGCAGTTTTGAGTAGCCAGTTGGCAGTGGATTTTGCCAGTTACTACTTGTCAGACAAACCCTTCGGCTATGAACTATGAACCATTAACTATGAACTAATCGAATGAACACCCCCAAAAAATACAGCAACTTCAATGCAACCATGGCTATTGCTAAAGCCAGCTTCCGTTCCATCACCCGCAGCCCTTCGGCGGTAGTGTTTAGCCTGGCTTTCCCGTTGATATTTATTGTGGTATTTGCCAATATAGGCGGCAGCGGCGTATCAGTTGATGTGGCTGTAGCAAAAACCTGCGATACAACCAGCCCGGTTTATAGCGCATTGAAAAAAAATCCGCTGGTGCATTTTATAACCAACAAAACAACAGCCGAAATGGCCACCAGCCTCTCCAGGGGCGATATTGCTGCTATTATTGATATACAAAAAAACAATACCCTGCCGCTTTACACCATTAATGTGCAATATTCAAACGCATCGGCACAAAAAGGCGGTGTTTTTAAGTCGGAGCTTACTAATTTATATTTCCGGATCAATAGCAGCACCAACCACGCTCCGCCAACAGTTGCCGAAGTACGTTCAACCACTATAAAAGGCCGGGAATATAAATACATCGACTTCCTGCTGCCGGGTATGCTGGGCTTCTCGCTGTTAAGCAGCGGGGTTTTTGGTACTGCCTTTGTGTTTTTAAGTCTGCGGCTTACCCTTGTTATTAAGCGTTTTTTTGCTACCCCGGTAAAAAAATACAGCATTGTTTTGGGCGAGGCTCTGGCAAGGCTGGTATTCTCGTTGCTGGGGGCTGTCTTTATTATTTTGGTTGGGCATTACTGGTTTGGGTTCACGCTGATTCACGGTGTGGTAACGGTGCTGAATATGCTGGTGCTGGCATCAATAGGGCTTATTATATTTATGGGCTTCGGCTTTGTAATATCCGGCATTGCCAAAAACGAAAGCAGTGTGCCCCCTATCTCCAACATAATTACCATGCCCCAGTTTTTGCTGTCGGGCACATTTTTCTCTGTAACTGCGTTCCCTGTTTGGCTGCAAACCATCAGCAAAATTTTACCATTAACCTACCTTAACGATGCCATGCGCGAGGTTGCCTTCGAAGGAGCCGGTTTAGGCGATGTTACCCACCAGTTACTGATATTGGGCGCATGGTTTATCGGGATTTATGCAGTAGCGGTTAAAACGTTTAGGTGGGAGTAGGATTGATGTGCGGATTTTTGATGTGCGGACGTGCGAATTACCCTCTTAGATAAAGCAAACGATCCAAAAATCAAATGGATTTTAACTAGACGTGCATCAAGAAATCCCCTAATCAGGCAAATTAAGGTTCAGACAATAATTGGTGAAATCATATTAAATCCATGTTACCAATCGGTGAAATCATCCCCAAATCGGTGAAATCATTAATAATCTTTAGATAAATTTATTTGAAAGTGTATATTTGGAGGCTAATACATATTTGTGTACTTATTACACTATGTAGTTTAATTAACTAATTACCCTTCAAATGAGCTTAATAATTGATGTCCATGCCCGCCAGATACTTGACTCGCGCGGTAACCCTACTATCGAAGTTGATGTTTTAACCGAAAATGGCGCCCTTGGCCGTGCTGCAGTACCATCTGGTGCTTCAACCGGCGTACACGAGGCCGTTGAGTTGCGCGATAACGACAAAGCGGTTTATATGGGCAAAGGCGTACTTAAAGCCGTTGCTAACGTAAATGATGTAATTGCCAAAGAATTACAAGGTGTTGATGTGTTCGACCAAAATGGTATCGATGCGTTAATGATTGAGCTTGACGGCACAGAAAATAAAGGAAAATTAGGCGCTAACGCTATTTTAGGCGTTTCGTTAGCCGTGGCAAAAGCTGCAGCACAGGAAAGCCGCCAGCCTTTATACCGCTACATAGGTGGTGTAAATGCTAATACCCTTCCAATCCCGATGATGAACATCGTAAACGGTGGCTCGCACTCCGATGCGCCGATAGCCTTCCAGGAATTTATGATCATGCCGATTGGCGCTTCATCTTTTTCGGAAGCATTACAATGGGGAACTGAAGTATTCCATAACCTTAAAAAGATATTACACGATCGCGGCCTTACTACCACCGTTGGTGACGAAGGTGGTTTTGCCCCAACTTTCGACAGCACTGAAGATGGCGTTGAAACCATTTTAAAGGCCATCGAGAAAGCAGGCTTTAAAGCAGGCGAGCAAATTTGCCTGGCGTTTGACTGCGCCGCATCTGAGTTTTATGTTAACGGCAAATACGATTACACCAAATTTGAAGGTGAAAAAGGTGCTATCCGCACCAGCGCCGAGCAGGCAGAATACCTTGCCCAATTGACCGAAAAATATCCTGTAATTTCTATCGAAGACGGCATGGCCGAAGACGATTGGGAAGGCTGGAAATTATTAACTGACAAAATTGGCAGCAAAGTTCAGTTAGTAGGCGATGATTTGTTTGTAACCAACGTAAAACGTTTACAGCGCGGTATAAACGAAGACACAGCTAACTCTATATTAGTAAAAGTTAACCAGATTGGTACCCTAACTGAAACTATTAACGCGGTAACTTTAGCACAAACAAACGGTTATACCTCGGTAATGAGCCACCGTTCGGGCGAGACTGAAGACTCAACCATTGCCGATTTAGCAGTTGCCTTAAATTGCGGTCAGATAAAAACCGGTTCGTTATCCCGTTCAGACAGGATCGCTAAATACAACCAGTTGCTGCGTATTGAAGAAGAACTGGGCGATAGCGCGAAGTTTATCGGTAAGAACTTTAAGTACGCGAAAAAATAGAGTTAACACTAATTTTCACGAATTTATTCGAATTTCACGAATTATAGGAAGCCGGTTTTTTAGCCGGCTTTTTTCGTTTATCCATTTAAATACTAAATTTACACCGGTAAAATCCATTAGTCCCGGTTAAATGAAAGTTAAAGGCGTACTACGAATCCTGCTTATACTATTTATGCTCAGCATCAATATCGGCTGCGACCAGCTGTCGAAAACAATTGTGCGGCATAAGCTGGAGTATTACGAGCAGGTTAAGTTTTTAGATAACCACTTCACGCTAGTAAAGGTTGAAAATACCGGCGCATTTTTGAGCGTTGGCAATTCACTTTCGGGTCCGTTGCGGTTTATCCTGCTAAACCTGCTGCCGCTAATGGCCGTTGCCGCAGGATTGGTGTTTATGCTAACCCGCGAACTTAGCCGCACTACTTTATTCAGCGTTGTATTAATAGTCGGCGGTGGTTTCGGCAATATTTACGACAGGATACGCTACGGTTCGGTAACCGATTTTATGCACCTTAAATTCGGCTCACTGCAAACCGGGATATTTAATGTGGCCGATGTATCGATAATGCTGGGGATGATCATATTGATCGTGCATTCGTTTTTTAAGAAACCGGATGTGGTTGCGGAAGAACCTGTCGCTGAAGAACCGCAGGTTTAAATTTCTATCGAGTTTACAACCTGAACAAAACATCGCAAATGGATAATTTTACTATTGAAGGTCATGGAAATTTTGTACGTATCCGTTTTAAAAGGATATTTGGATTTCCCGATGAAACCTGTCATTGGGGTGGTTATGATACCGAGAGCGAAATAGAAATCAAAGTTGAGGATTTTAATGTAAATTCTACACTCTACCTGACGACGGGCGAAGTCTTTGAATTTTACAAGAATCTGGCGATATGTAACGAACGTCTAAAAGGCGATGTCGCTCTTGAAAATTATGAAGGGGATCTTGACTTAAAGTTGCGATACGACATCACAGGGGAAGTTGATATTACTGGCAGTTTCTCTCAAAATCATGGCTTGATTCGTTTAGAATTTGAATTTAAAACCGACCAAAGTTATATCCAGTCTACGTTGTCGCAATTGAAAGCTATCGTTTTAAAATATGGTGATTCGAAAGGAGTCAAGAAAAAATAAACTTCAACGGTATAAGGCTATTCCGTCACCCCAAAATCCTATAATCTTCAAATCTGATAAATCCAAGTTTAAAAGTGTATCTTTGCGCCTAATTACCCGTTAGCTTACGGTTTTGATTTATCAGACGACTC
>JBDUDE010000724.1:0-4967 GCA_040003105.1 Mucilaginibacter sp.
ATAGTTAACAGCGTTCAAAAATAATGAAAAATAAGGCATTGAAAAGATTGATTTACGGTTTATCGGTATTACTTACATCTCTACCCTGTTTTTCGTTTGCAATAAGTCATCCTGTAAAGCATGATACGGTTACCGCCGGCTACAAACTTAAAACGGTTGTTATTGATGCCGGCCACGGCACACGTCCCAACGGCTCTCATTCCGGTGCATCCGGCTCATATTCTACAGAAAGTAATGTAACGCTTGCTATAGCACTTAAATTACAAAAGGCGATAGAAAAAGATATACCCGACTTAAAAGTGGTAATGACCCGCACAAGCGAAGCCGATGTAGGCTTACAAAGACGGTCGGAAATTGCAAATAGCAATAAAGGGGACCTTTTTATATCGATACATTGTAATTCGTTAGCAGATAGAAGGGTACGTGAAGTAGTAGGTCACAAAAGAGGCAAGCCTATTTACCGGACTGAATCAGTTCCCGACCGTTCGGGTAAGGGCGTGTTGTTTTTGGTTTACAGATTTGGCCGTTCGGAAGAAGAGCATGAGGCTTTAAGGGAAAACTTATTTGAGACAGAGGCTGCCGGACCGCAAAACAATGTGGATGTTCAGGATAATCCTGCTGCTATGATAGCCATTAATGCCTTTAAAGCTAAATACCGCAAACAAAGCATACATTTTGCAAGCATGCTTAACACCGAATTTACCGAGGGCGATGGCCGCCGCAGCGATGGCGTTAAAGAACAAGGTGTATTGGTTTTGTGCCATAGCGCCATGCCAGCCGTATTGGTTGAAACCGGCTTTATAAATAACCACGAAGAAGAAGATTACCTAAACTCCGAAGCCGGACAGGACGCGATCGTAGCCTCGATAGTAAGGGCTTTAGGAACTTATAAGGCCGAAGTAGAACAAGTAACGCAATAATGGGTTATAGGGTTAAGTCCGAAAGGCGGGCAATAATTTCTAACTTTACAACTTTTCAACGTTACAACATTTCAATAACTGTCACATCACCATGAAAATATCAAACGAAACCAAAATAGGCGCATTAACGGCCATCGGAATTACTGTACTTATACTTGGCTACAGCTTTTTAAAAGGTAACGACGTTTTTAGCGGTTCCAATAAATTTTATGCCGTATACAAAAGCGTCGACGGGCTTTCAGTTTCCAAACCGGTGCTGGTAAATGGTTTCCCGATTGGCAACGTTGCAAAAATGACGCTCAGGCAGGACGGGCATACCGTTGTTGAGTTTAAAGTTGACCGTAAATACAACGTGCCTTCAAATACCCTGGCAAAACTGGTAAGTACCGACCTTTTGGGGGGGAAAGCCATTGTGTTTGAATACGGCAACAGCAATACCTTTGCCGATGATGCCGATACGCTCCGCGCCGACATACAGGGCAGCCTGGCCGAGAGTTTGCAACCAATACAAATGAAGGCTGAAAACCTGATAAATAAGCTCGACTCATCATTGGCCTCGATAAATAAGATTCTTAACCCAAATTTCCAGAAAAATGTTGATCGGAGCTTTACCAGCATTGCAAACTCACTGCAAACGCTTGAAGGAACTACAAAAAAAATTGACGCGCTGGTAGGCGGCCAAACCGAACATATAAACGGGATACTGGCAAATGCCGAAACAGTATCGGGTAACTTAAAAAACAGCACTGCTAACATAACAGGCATTACCAGCAATTTCCAAAAAGTAAGTAATGATATTGCTGCCGCTAATATTAAACAAACCCTTGATAATGCCAATAAGGCCATGGCCGATTTGCAGGCAACAATAGCCTCAATAAACACCAGCCAGGGCACGCTTGGCCTGTTGTTGCACGACGATAAAATGTACAACAACCTGAAAGATGCTACAGCCAATCTTAACGCTTTGTTTATCGATTTGAAAGCACACCCTAAACGTTATGTGAGTTTCTCGGTATTTGGTGGAAAGAAAGATTGACGTAGAGAAGCAATATTTTGCATCTTGTGCATACAGGTAACTGCAATCGATGATCTAAATTGATTTAGACAGCGTCGGCCAAAAAGCAAAAATCTTTTTGGCCGGCGCTGTTTGGTTACATATTGTAAAAAAATTGCTCGAAAACAATTTTCCCATCGCATACCTCGTAAACTGCTATTTCGTGCATATTTGTTCTGCCGTGCTCTTTATAGGTAACGTCCATTTCCATAGCAATCGAAAAGAAATTGCCGGTTACAATTGCATCTGATATTTCAACTCCATGGATTTCTTCAACTGAATTGTACCAGTACTCACTTTTGCCTTTTACGGCTTCAATGCCTTCTGCACGCTCCATTGGCATGCCTTCCATTTCCTGGCTTACAATTTTATCATCATATAATTCATTAATGGCATCCATATTTTTGCCTTCGCGACAAAGCGCTGCCAATCTGTCGGCTACTTGTTGTGTGTTCATAAACAAAGGTTTTAATTTTCATTAAAGCTAAAAATTATAAACACCCCCACCCTTCTTTACCGGTTTAAATTTTTGTTAACTTATTGACGTTGGAACGTCATTCCTCTTCAGTTAAATATCCAATTTAAAAAATGCATGTATTATTTTAATTACGTTGTATTGCCAAACCATCTTATCCCTAAATTAGGCTATTAACTATTTCCATCCATGAAAAACGCTAAACCTGCTATTATCCTGTTGTTTACAATCTTGTTTTTCAAGACTACTTTTTCGCAGGAAAAATCGCCCTTGATTAAAGGGACTATAAACATCTCCATAAAAAACGGCACCATCGCTTGTGATTTTATCATGAGCGACATGCCTGATATCCCATACTATGTAATCAGGTTAAACTCTGGCATGAATGTGCATTATTTTAAGGATGTAAAACGCAGTCCCGAGCCTTTGTATTACGATATGGATAAAAGGGACACCTTGCTGGCCGATGAAACTGCGGCTTACCTGATGCACGAAAACACAGGTAACCCCGCCCGCTACCTGCCGGAGCAACTGGAGGTAAAATACCTCGGCATGTTGCCAGTGGTGGCCGATTCGGCCAGCGGGTACATGGGACAGGACTGGAGGGGCAATATTGCTTTTAACGGCTACTCCATAAGGGCCGATGGCATGCAAGGTGCGTGGTACCCCATATTGTACGACATGAAAAAACAACACGCCTACTACGAGGTACGATATGATATAAACGTATCCTGCAACGATTGCAGCGTTCTGTTTGTAAACGGCAGCGCGCCTGTTAAAGCTAAAACCGCTCATTTTGTTAGCGATGTGCCCCGCGATATGGCCATATATTGCGGCAACTTTGAAACAACTGAAGTAAATAACACCTGGATATTAAACCCGGATATGCCTAAGAATCAGCAAAAAGAGCTACTGGACGTCGCAAATTCTTACAAGTTATGGTATCAAAAAGCGCTCAACATTCCATTTAAAGGCAACCTTACGTTTATACAAACAGCGCCAACCGCCGACCCAACTAAATGGGCTTTTTCATTCCAGGCCTCGCCTACAACGTTTACCGTTTCGGGTAGCAATAAATGGGGCCTGGGCGCAATGTTTAACAACGATGCCGGTGCCCGCCCTAAACAAACGATGGCGCACGAGCTTGCCCATTATTATTTTGGCGATTATTTGCATACCAATACCGCTTTCGGCGCGATAATTAACGAGGGCTTCGCTGAGTTTTTATCATTTAAACTAACAAAGAACCTTGTTGGCGATGCGGCGTACAATGAGTTGTTAACGAATAAACTAAATTCACTAAAATATTTTAAAGGCAAGCCGCTATCCGTCATCAAAAACACCGATGATTATGGCAACCGAGAATACTACTTGTATTATTACAGCGTGGTAGTGCTCACCGCCATTGAAAAAGAGATAGGCGAACAAGCCATGTGGCACTGGATTATAACCATGCTAAATACCAAAACCGACTTTACAGATTACAACTTCTTTATAAAAACCTTTGATGTGGCTATCACCGATAAAGCATTAAACCAGCGAATTAAGGATAAATATTTCACATCGGACAAAGCGCTGGATAACGCACGGGAGGAGCTTGGGGTAAAATAACAGTTGGTAAAAATCCATTAAATCATTGCTACGGTCAATTTTCATATCATCTTAAAAGATTACTTTTTATAGTCGATACTTTGTTTAACAACAATGCTGGTCTGTAAAATCGCTTGTTAAATACATTATGCGGCGATTAAAGGAATATACGCCAATTTTTCAAAGCGTGGTAAATATCACCTTTTTGGGGTATTTTTTATCTTCTTGAATCTCAGTAACTTTAGTGCCAATTAACGGCATTTAATTAAAACTTAAAGCCGGGCACTATTAATTTCGATAAGCCTTACCAGCAATGCAAAATTCTCCATCAACCCAAATAAAGTTTAGCATTTTGCTATGCCTTAATTTCTTCTTCGCCCTTTCCGTGCGTGCGCAGCAACCTGTTATAGCCTCGCACCCCCGCATAATGTTGAATGCAACCGTAAAAGCGGCTTTAGTGGCAAAAAAAAACAGCAACGATGCCGACTGGCTGGCCACGCTGGCCGATGCCAATAAATATTTGCCCGGGCAGGTAGTCCCCTGGAATTCAACGACAGCATCCGACCCGCAATACTACGGCACCAACGATGTTTTTTATTCTTATTGCGGCAGCAACTGGCAAAATGCAGCCATGGCATTGGGGCTTGCCCACCAGTTAACCAAAGCCAACAACGCCGGGGCCAACCCTACTGCTTATTCAAACAAGCTGATGCAACTGGCCGATGTAATTATTAAAGCCTACGCCGATTATCCTCCAAACAAAAACGGCAACCCTAATATTTTCCAGTTTAACAGTTCGTACGCAACGCGCCATGTGGGCAAAACTATAGCCGTTATTTATGACTGGTGCTATGACGAACTTGGCGCTACGCGCAAGGCTGCCTTGCTTAACGTATTCAGCAACCGGAAGCTTTCCGATGGAAGGCCC
>JBDUDE010000999.1:0-4961 GCA_040003105.1 Mucilaginibacter sp.
GCCGGGAGTAAAGACTTTGTGATTGCCGAAAAATTTGTTAAAAGAGATTAGAGACCGGAGATTAGAGATTAGTTCATGAGGATTTTTTCATCTAATCTCTAATCTCCATACCTAAATAAACCTTTTCCTATACAAATTGTCTTACAAGTATCTATCTATTGTTTAATAAATAATATACTAATGAAGACAATATCAAAATTAGGTATAATGACAGCGTTAGCTGGCTCATTATTCCTGTCGGCATGTGAAGGAAGTTATTATGTGGCCGACCAGCCGGTTGAGCCCGTTTATGAAAGACCTGTATCCCCTTACGCAGGCGCAGTATGGATTGATGGCGACTGGGGTTACAGCGGTGGCAGATATGTTTATCATCGCGGATATTGGGTAAGGCCAAGGGCCAGCCGCGCTTATGTACGTGGTTCTTGGGAACATACACCACGTGGCTACAGGTGGCATAGGGGCGGTTGGAGGTAGGCCCCTACCCCCAAAACGAGGCACAAAGCTTAATAAACGAGAAATGGCTGCCTGATGAATTCGGACAGCCATTTTATTTTGCTCTACATTTAGGGGTCTTGGCTTCCCTTACATTCTCTCCGGTACTTCTATCCCCAATAATTTCATTGCTTTATTTATCACTTTGCCCGATGCTGTAGAAAGTTGAAGCCTGAATTGTTTAATGGCCTCGTCCTCTGCCTGCAATATCGATTTTTCGTGGTAAAATTTATTATAAATTTTGGCCAGCTCGTACACATAATTAGCAATAATTGCCGGGCTGTAACCTTCGGCAGCAGTTTGTATAATTGCCGGAAATTGAGTTAAAATAGCTATAACGTCCCTTTCTTCTGCAGCCAGTTCTTTAATAGTTATTTCGGTATTTGAGACTTTTGCCCGGCTTAGCACAGATCGTATACGCGCATGGGTATATTGAATGAATGGCCCGGTATGCCCCTGGAAATCAACAGACTCTTCTGGATTAAACAGCAACCGCTTTTTCGGATCAACCTTTAAAAGAAAATACTTTAAAGCGCCCATACCGATGGTGTGGTACAACTGTAGCTTTTCATCTTCGGTAAAACCATCAACCTTCCCCATCGCCTCGGTTTGCTCTTTTGCTGTTTGTTCCATCTCCTCCATCAAATCGTCGGCATCAACCACAGTCCCCTCACGTGATTTCATTTTACCTGTAGGCAAATCAACCATACCATAAGATAAATGAAACAATCCGTCTGCACCAGCCTTACCTAATTTCTGAAGTATGAGAAACAGTACCTTAAAGTGGTAATCCTGCTCGTTGCCTACCACATAAATTGACTTATCCATGTGGTAATCATTGTACTTGAGCTGGGCAGTCCCCATATCCTGGGTCATATATACAGAAGTACCATCTGAGCGCAGCACCAATTTTTCATCAAGGCCTTCAGCTGTCAGGTCAATCCAAACCGAGCCATCCTCTTTTTTAAAGAAAACGCCTTTCTCCAGCCCTTCATCAACTACATCTTTTCCTAATAAATAAGTATCGGATTCGTAGTAGAATTTATCAAACGTTACACCAAGTTTGCGGTAGGTTTCTGCAAAACCGGTGTACACCCAAGTGTTCATGGTTTTCCAAAGGGCTATTACGGCTTCGTCGCCCGCCTCCCATTGCTGCAGCATTTCCTGGGCTTCTTTAATCAGTGGTGCATTCTTTTTAGATTCATCCTCGGTTTGGCCCGTGGCTTTCAGCTCCTCAATTTGCTTTTTATACTCTTTGTCAAAAATCACATAGTATTTACCTACCAAATGGTCGCCTTTTAAACCTGTCGATTCCGGTGTTTCGCCGTTACCAAACCTTTGCCAGGCCAGCATTGATTTGCAAATGTGTATACCCCTATCGTTAACCAGGTTTGATTTAATAACATCGTAACCTGCGGCTTTTAGAATTTCGGCAACGGAAAAACCTAAAAGATTATTACGTACATGGCCCAAATGCAGTGGCTTGTTGGTATTTGGCGAGGAATACTCAACCATCACCTTTTTGCCATTAGGTTCGGCAACCGCAAAATCAGTTGGTAATATTTCGTTGTATAATTGGTTTATCCAGTAGCTATCTGTCAGGGATATATTCAAAAAACCTTTAACCACGTTAAAACCGGAAACATCGGCAAGTGCAGTTTGCAAAAATGCGCCGATATCAGCACCTGTTTGCTCCGGCGATTTTTTGGAGAATTTGGTGAACGGAAAAGTAACCACGGTAACCTGCCCTTCAAACTCCTTGCGGGTGTCCTGCAGGTTTATCTCAGCGGCGGCAATATTAGTATTATATAAATGTTTAACAGCTTTAACAGTAGCTTCAAGAATAAAATTCATGGGGCAAAAATACGAATTAAGTCGGGAAAGTCCGAAAAGTCAGTAAAGTCCGAAAGTAAAAGCATTGTTTAAGAGGCGCTTTTATAACTTTTAAAACTCAGTCTTTCGGACTTTACTGACTTTCCGGACTTTCGGACTAAACTGACTATCTTTGCAACTCTACAAACCATTTATGACACTTAGCAACAGCAAATTTAAATTAGATGTAACATCCGAAATTGGGAACCTGCGCGCCTTATTAATCCATAGCCCGGATAACGGCCTCGGCAAAGTTGTCCCCTCAAAAGCACAAGACTGGCTTTTTGAAGACATTGTACACCTGGATACCATGCGTAAAAACGAATACGACTACTATGTAAAGCTGTTGATGTATTTTTTGGACCCGTCAAAAATAAAGGGCAAGCTTGCGCAAATTGATGCCGAAGAAAACAACCGCTCGTTTTACAAACCCGACGATAAAGATTTCCATGCATCAAATAAAGTAATTGAAATACAAACCCTGCTGGAAGACATTTTACAGGAAGGTGATATCCGCAAAAAATTGGTGGCGTCGGTGTGTGCTATCGAGGGCTGCAATTACCACCTGCAAACACAACTAATTGCTACCGAGCCTTCTGAACTGGCAAAAATCATCATATCAGGTTCGTTAAATAAGGACGAAATGATATTCGCGCCGATCCCCAACCTGATATTTAGCAGGGATATTGGTGTGGCTGTGAATAACTACATGCTGTTAAACAAGCCTGCCAAAAAAGCCCGTGCACGCGAAACTTTGCTGGCGCGATATATCTTCTTTAACCACCCATTGTTTGCTGCATATCGCAATAACATCCTGGAGATACCCGAAACCGTGCAGCATTTTTTACGCCCCGGCGAGGATAACGAACAGAAAACAACACTGGAAGGCGGAGATGTGATGATGGTAAGCCCGCAGCATTTGTTGATTGGCTGCAGTGAGCGTACATCGGCAAGCGGGGCCAGCGAGGCCATAAAGCTGCTTTTTAAGAACGATGTAGTAAAAAAGGTAACTATAGTAAAAATTCCGCATAAACGGGATTACATGCACATTGATACCATATTTACGCAGGTAAAACGCAATATGTGGGTGTTGTTGCGTTCATTGTCGATAACCGAAACCCAGGCCGAGATGGAAGAGCCGATAGCATGGTTTACTGATAAAAAATCGAAAGATAAGGTAGAGATTGTGCAGTTCAGGAAGGATAAAAAACCGAAGACGTTTAATACCATTGAAGACCTGCTTGCCAACATAAGCGAAAAGGATTTGGAAAGCCCCGAGAAAACGCAATTTATTTATTCGGGCGGCGATATTTTCCCCTACAACTCCCGCGAACAATGGACCGACTCGTGTAACCTGCTGGCCTTAAAAGAAGGTGTTGTGCTGGGCTACGACCGTAACGACAAAACAGTTGAAGCCTTCAAAGAAAAAGGCTTCGCCATAATAAAAGTTGCCGATCTGCTAAAACAATTTGAAAGCGGCGAACTCAACCCCGAAACGATGACCGACACACTAATACTGATGCCATCCGCCGAGCTTTCGCGGGCACGCGGTGGTTTCCATTGTATGAGTATGCCGTTGCAGCGGGACGCTATTTAGTTCATGGTTGATGGTTCATAGTTCATGGCAGCTGCAGTCTTTGCCACGACCTATAACCCTGAAACTATGAACTTCCGGCTATGAACTATTATCCATGAACTATGAACCAGAAACAATCCACCTCCCACCTATTAATGATACGCCCGGTAAATTTCGGGTTTAACGAAGAAACGGCTGTCAGCAACGCTTTTCAGGATAGAAATGCGGCTAAAGATGGCGTGAACGAAAAGGCCCAGCAGGAATTTGACCGAATGGTGAATACCTTGTGCAGTAATGGTGTTGACGTAACTGTTATTGATGATACGCATGAGCCGTATACGCCGGATTCTATATTCCCTAACAACTGGGTGTCGTTTCATGCCGATGGTGGGGTGTTTTTGTACCCGATGCAGGCCGAGAACCGCAGGCTGGAGCGGCGCGAGGATATCATAGCTAAACTGGAAGACGGCTTCGCAGTAAAGCATGTTATTGACTTGAGCCGGTTTGAAGTTGAAGACAAATTCTTAGAAGGCACCGGCAGCATGGTGCTCGACAGGGAAAATAAAATTGCTTACGCCTGCCTTTCCCCCCGTACGGACGGGGACGTGCTAAACCTGTTTTGTGAACAAGCGGGTTATACAGCCGTTTGCTTTGATGCCGCTGATGAAAAAGGCCAGGCTATTTACCACACCAATGTACTGATGTGTATTGGAAGCCAGTTCGCGGTTATTTGTTTGGATAGCATTCCAAACCCGCACGAAAAGGTTGTGGTTAAAGAATCGCTGTTGTCAACCCAAAAAGAAATAATCGATATTTCATTTGCGCAGATGAACCAGTTTGCGGGCAATATGCTGGAGGTGAAAAATGCGGGAGGCGAAAATTTAATTGTGATGAGTAAAAATGCTTTTGTTGCTTTGAATGAAGAGCAAAGAGCAACACTCGAAAAATATGGCAAGCTGGTTTACTCGGACATCAATACAATCGAAACCAATGGAGGCGGTAGCGCAAGGTGCATGATGGC
>JBDUDE010000640.1:0-4947 GCA_040003105.1 Mucilaginibacter sp.
ACGCCCTGCCATAACGAATGCATTAATGTGTTGCCCAAAGCTTTTATTAGCTGGCTGCTTAGTAAGCTGCCTGTTGCTGAAAGTTCCATACCTGTGGTTTATTATCGGTTATTATTCTTTGTCTAATTTGTTAAGCAATTCTTTTATCGCTTTTATGTCTTCTTTCGAAGGCGTGTTGTTACCCAGTATCTGCATTACCAGGTTGCCCGATGAACCCCTGTACATCGAATCCACAAATTTTGTAAGCAGGTGATGTTTTGTCGTATGCTCTTCCTCAACTACTATGTATACATGCTTCATCTGGCTTTCATCGCGTTTTAATATTTCCTTATCAACCATAATCTGCATAAGCTTTAGGGTTGAGGTGTAGTTAACATCCCTTTGCTCGTTCAGCCTATCGTTCACAAAGCGAACTGTAGACGGACCGTGCTCCCAAAGCACCTGCAGTATCTCCAGCTCTGATTTTGTAGGGTCGAATTTGCGGCTGTTTTTTTCCTGTTCTGAATTCATATCACAAACATAGGAATAATTTCGTACGAAACAAGCGACACCTTGCTTTTTTTGAAAATATTTTGGTGAAAGGTGATTTTGGCATATTAAGAGAGGGGTGATTTCTGCCGTTTTAGCACAGGCGCAGGCCTTTGCTGAAAGCGATTCCATGCGGAAGTACAAAGCCCTGGCACATCCTGTACCAAGGCTTTTGTTTGTGATAGTGCGATTACGATCTAATCTCCCGTTCAGCCTCCACCAAAGCTTAGCTTTTCAGCGCCCCAATGTATTTATAAGTGTTTAACAGCACTCCTGTGGGCGTAGTTTTCGAGTCAACAAAAGCAAGTTCGCGCGCGTCAACAGTGTCTGAAATGGTGCGTTTGCCGCGGCCCAGCAATACCGGGTACACAATTAGCACAACCTCGTCTACCAATCCCTCCGCGAACAATACAGATGTCAGCGTTGAACTCCCGGCGACGATGAGGTCAGGGCCGTCTGTCGACTTGAGATCGCGAATACCCGCTATGATATCTTCGCCGAGGGCCTTAACCGGTCCCCATTCCAGGCTGTCGGGCCTGTGGGTTGCAATGTATTTGGTTGCAGCGTTTATACCGTTCGCCATCGGAAAGTTCCCGGCATTCGGCCAAAAGCCGGCAAAGATATCATAGGTGTGGCGGCCAAGCAGCAGATCGAAGTTCGTGCCGTACGCTTCGAGCAGCATTGCCGCTCCGGCAGGGGTTCTATAGGGTGTGGTCCAGGCGCCATAGGTGTAGTCTCCATCGTGTTCTATCACGCCATCCAGCGAGATATGTTCGGCTATTTTTATCTTTCTCATTTTGTTTGTTATTAGAATTAATGATAGAATAAAGTTAAAGCGAATATAGCACACGCATGAGGGGAAATCGCGCCTTAATAAGGGGTATTTTGCGACTATGTGCATTTGGCAAAAGCTCGCGCCTGTTGCCTATGCTTTCTAAGCAAAAATCAATGAGGATAAAGATTCAAAACCGCTGCAACCTGCTTTTATATAACTGCGTCATATAGGCGATTAACTTTTAAAACCGCTTGAAGGCAAACACGTTCCATATCACCCCTCACCACCTGGGTTTCCTGGCAATGCTTCTGCTGGCGTTGATCTCGCTCGGCGTGTACCTATACCGATCTTATAAGGTGATACAAGGTTTGCGCCAAAAGCTGAAGGCGGAAACAGGCGACCCATACCGTTATGCATTGCGATGGCTGCATTACTCGCAGGCTGGTTTGGGGCTGCTGTGGCTATTGTGGATACTCTATGCCGGCGTGGATTATTTTTATTACCATCATCAGTCCGGCGTATACAATTATTTTCCTTTTTATATTCTTTTTGGGATAATCATAGTATGTACCGCAGCGTTGGCTTTTTTAAGGCCGGGGGTTGAAGCAGCCGTTCAGTCGCCGGTTGTTTCAAAAGCATCGCCCCCGGCAGAACTGGTGCAAAAAGGCATTTGGCTGCAAAAAACCGTTGAAGCCAATTTGTTATACCAGGACGCAGAACTAACTTTAGGTTCGCTGGCCGACGCACTGGAGATGTTTCCCCATGAATTGTCGCGGGTTGTTAATGTTGGGCTCGGGAAAAACTTCAGCGATTTTATCAATGAGTACCGCATCAGGGAGGTTACCCGGAAAATGCAGGACCCCGCCTACGACCGGATGACCCTGTTGGGCATTGCGTTAGATTCCGGGTTCAATTCAAAAACCACCTTTAACCGCGCTTTCAGGCAATTTACCGGAAAAAGCCCGGCTGAATATAAAAACGACCTGGGCAAAGAGCGACCGATTTATAATACGGAACCATCTTTCAGTTCTGCAGCGATAATTTCGTACAACGATACCACGCCATTGTGGTCTCATCAGAAATTAAATCGCAATTTTATGTTTAGCAACTATTTCAAAATCGCCATACGGCAATTCCGCAGACAAAAAATGTATGCGGCTATCAAGGTCGGAGGACTTGCCTTCAGCATCGCGGCTTGTTTGCTAATTGCCCTGTATATCCGCAACGAGCTGAGCTACGACAAATCATACCCTGGCGCGAACCGTATTTTCCGTGTGGTGATGGTGTATACCGATAACGGCTTCGTTGGCAAAGGCCCCGAATGGCCGGCGCCGCTGGCCAAAACGCTGAAAAAGGATTTCCCGCAAATTGAGTTTTCGGGCCGCCTGATGCCCAACACCCTGATGGGCGCCGGCACAGCTGAATTGCGCCGTGCCGACCGGGTACAGAACAGCTACGAGGAAGGTATTACCTTTGCCGATCAGGGCATGCTGGATATATTAAAATTACCCATGGTTTATGGGGATAGGGCCCATGCGCTGGCCAGCCCGCACACGATGGTGATTTCAAAAAAGAAAGCCGACAAATATTTCCCCAGCCAAAACCCGGTGGGTAAGGTGATGTACTTTAATAATGATAATACCCAACCCTACACCATTGGCGGCGTGATAGAAAACTTTCCAGCCACCTCGTACCTGCAATACGATTTTATGGTGACCTTGACCGGAAAAGAATTTTGGCAGGGTGAACAAAATAACTGGGGCACCTATAACTACCCTACCTATGTACTGCTTAAACCAGGCACCGATGCAAAAGCGTTTGAGCAGAAAATGTCGGCCGACATGGTTAAAAACTACTTCCTGGCGAACATGAAAAAAGGCGGCGCAAAAAACCCGGAGCAGGAAGCCGCTAAGATTCATATAACGCTGCAGCCGGTTACCGATATCAACCTGTACTCGTACGACATAAGGGATGGCCTTCAGCATGGCGACATCCGCTTCGTGTGGCTGTTTGGTGGTGTTGCTGCGTTCATCCTCATTATTGCCTGCATTAATTTTGTAAACCTGGCTACAGCAAAATCGGCTAACCGGGCTAAGGAGGTTGGTTTGCGCAAAGTGGTGGGCTCCAACCGCAGCGGGCTGATCAAACAATTTTTAATTGAGTCGCTGCTGTATAGCTGCCTGTCCTTCGTAATTGGTTTATTGCTGGCCTGGGTGCTGCTGCCCTACTTTAACACGCTTGCGTCCAAATCGCTAATCATGCCCTGGGGCCAATGGTGGCTGCTGCCGGTTATCCTGGGTTCGGCCTTTGTTATCGGTATTATCGCCGGCCTGTACCCGGCATTTTATTTGTCCGGCTTTAAACCTGCACAGGTTTTAAAGGGCACGCTCAGCACCGGCAGCAAAGGCTCCGTATTGCGCAATAGCCTGGTGGTGTTCCAGTTTGCCGCATCTATCACGCTCATCATCGGCACCATGGTTATTTATAACCAGATGCACTACATCCTTAACCAAAAAGTTGGGTTTGATAAAGACCAGGTGGTAATTGTACAGGGAACGAACACGCTGGGCAATAAAAACGTACGCAGCTTTAAAACAGAACTGCAAAAACTGGCTTCGGTAAAAAGCGTATCCATCAGCGACTACCTGCCAATTGAAGCCGGCAGCAAGCGCAACGGCGATGGTTTCACTGTCGAGGGACGGGAAAAGCTCGATGCCCGCGTTCAGTGCCAGTTGTGGCAGATAGACGACACCTACCTTAAAACATTGGGAATGAAATTGGTGGAGGGTCGCGACTTCTCGTACGATATGTCTGACGATACCGCAGGTAAAACTGTCATAATCAACCAAACGATGGCGAAAAGGCTTAACCTTAAACATCCCATCGGCGCACGCATTTCCAACGGCAATAAAGGCACAGTGATAGGTGTGGTGGCAGATTTTAATTATGAATCGATGCACCGGGAAATCGACCCTTTGGTATTATATTTCGGCCTGAGCCCATCATTGGTCAGCATAAAAGTTAAGGGCAATGACATGAAGAAAACCCTGCAAGCCATTACCGCCACCTGGAAAGTATTTGCGCCAAACCAGCCCATACGCTACACATTTTTAGATGAAAGCTTTGCCAGCATGTATGCCGATGTGCAGCGCATGGGCCATATTTTCACCACGTTTGCCATACTGGCCATTGTAATTGCCTGTTTGGGGCTGTTCGCCCTGTCGGCTTTCATGGCCGAGCAGCGCAGTAAAGAAATCGGCATCCGCAAAGTGCTGGGCGCAAGCATAAGCGGCATCACCAGGTTGTTATCGTTTGATTTTGTAAAGCTGGTGGCCCTGGCCATCCTCATTGCTTCGCCCATTGCCTGGTGGGGTATGAACAAATGGCTGAAGGGGTTTGCCTACCACGAGCCCGTACAGTGGTGGATATTTGCTGCGGCAGGCTTTGTGGCAATATTAGTAGCGCTCATTACCGTAAGCTTCCAATCTGTAAAAGCTGCAATTGCAAACCCGGTGAAGAGCCTTCGCTCCGAGTGATGGGAGATTGGAGAGTTGAGGTTAGTTAACTAGTCGCTAATCCCGCGCTCAAATTAACTAGTCAAACCTTAAAAAGTCAATAAAAAATACAGATAGTTAATTCAGGAG
>JBDUDE010000984.1:0-4937 GCA_040003105.1 Mucilaginibacter sp.
GTTGGCCAGCACCGCAAACTCGTACCGCGAAATTGGCCTGTTAATATCAAACTCCGATTTAAACTTATACTGCCCTTTCCAGGCCTTCGCCATGCTTTTGTTGAGTACTGCCGGGTCGGTAAGTGTTATCTCGCTGATGAAGGAAAGGGTGTTGCCCACAGTAAATTTTTCGCCCGGTTTTTGGATGTTGAACCAGATAAAAGCGCGGGTGTATATTTCGGTTAAAACCGGCTGCACTTCAGCTGTACTAACTGCGGAATCGGGCATAAAAATAAATTGGGGATTGCCGTTTATTACCTGTTGTTTGCCTTTTAACAACCCTGTAGCGCATACCTGTTGTATGGCACGCCAGGCGTGATCGGTTTGGGGTATGTCAGTAAAGGGGAGCACGTAGCCTTTAAAATCGAGCAGCTCGCCTTGTATTATGCGTACATGTAAGTGCTTGGTGGTGGTTTTAAAAAAAGCGCAAAACGCGGCCGCGCAGCCTACGCCCTGGCCAAGTTGCAACTGCAGGGGCAGGTATTGGATGTTCTTTTCGGCGGGCAGGGCTTTTTCGGTAACCAATATATTTTCGACATCGCCGGCCACAACCGCATTTAGCGGTATAATAAACGCCGGATATTGCGGGTAATTATTTTTTGGCGAATTAGTATCAGTATGTGTTTGTCCCGGCAGGTTTTCGCCGGCAGCGATTGAGGTGCGGTACATTTTAAGTGCGCTATTATCGGCCTGGTTGCCGAAAGGTTCGCGCGGTTTGGCACCTGCTTTAAGGGCTACGGCGCCGGTTTCGGTTGCATCAATCACTACCCTGGCTTTTACGGTGATGGTTTTACCGTCCTGGGTTAAGGTTACTTCCCAGCGGTCGCCGTCCTTTTTTATATTGCTGAAGATGGCGTTTTGATATACTGTAAGGTTTTTAACGGTATCGCTTATTTTTTTGAGGATGGAGGTGCCCATGCCAGTTTCAAATTTTAAAGGGGCGTTTTGCGTGGTATCGTAACCGGCAGTTTTACTATAATTTTCGCGGATATGGCTCCTGAACTCGCCCCAAATGCCGGAGGGAATGTTGTTATTAACTTCCAGGCTCACCATCTGGTCGGCCACGGTTACGCCGCTTATTTTAAAGCCGTCATCGGCCAGTACGGTTTTTACTTTGCTGCGCCCGCATTGTATGGCTGCGGCAACCCCGCTGGCGCTGCTGCCAACCACCAGCACATCGGTTTTAATAGTTTGGGCGTAAACGACCGTAGCGTTTAAAAAAAGCAGGAATACAAGCAGTCGTTTTATCATCGGGGTGTAAATAACACGTAGAAAACGCTAAAATAACCCAAAACCTTGTTGAACATTAAAATTATACCTAATTTAATTTTTTTTACTAACCATGACAGACGACCTATTAAAATACCCTGTCGGCAATTTCGTGCCGCCGGTATCGTACACTCCTGAAGACTTGCGCAAGTGGACCAAAACCATCAAAGAGTTTCCCGGTAAACTGCGCCACGCAATTGTTAACCTTAACGAGCAGCAGCTCGACACCCCTTACCGCCCCGGTGGCTGGTCTATAAGGCAAGTGGTGCACCATTGCGCCGACAGCCACATGAACAGCCTGCTGCGCTTTAAATGGGCCCTTACCGAAGACAACCCAACCATTAAACCCTACGAAGAAGCCGACTGGGCCCTGCTGCCCGACTATCGCATGCCGGTTGAGTCGTCGTTAAAAATACTGGAGGGCCTGCACCTGCATTGGGGCGCCCTTATCGACAGCTTTGGCGAAGACGAATGGCGCCGCACCTTTACCCACCCTGCCACCGGCAAAACCATGCAGCTAAAAACCGCACTGGCGCTGTATGCATGGCATAGTAAACATCATTTGGCACATGTGGAAACCGCGATTAAGAGGATGAAATAGATTTAGAAGAGGATGAAAAGGGTACGGCAAGACTTACGAAGTTTTATAAACTTCGTAAGTCTAATCCGAACTTTTAATCAGTAAAATCCTTTACTCCTGGTTAACGGAACAAATTATACTCCACCCGCACTAAATAAACATTTCCCGTATTGCGCAGCATATTGCCATATAACGGTATCCTGTACGAAAAATCAACCCTAATCGTGCTGTTGAAAATCAGCTGTACTGCCGGGGCGGCATCCAAATAACTTTGGCCGTAGCCGGGGTTTATCTTGCCTAAAAGCTCCGCGTAGATATTTAGGTTAGTCTGGCTATAATCCTTATACATTTTGGGCAGCAGCAAATAGCCCGACGACAGCGTATACCCTATCGCATCCTTAGCATTGGCCACTGGCAGCTTATTCCCCCCTGCATTATCCCAGGCGTGCAAATAACTTACAGAACCAGCCAGCGCCAGCTTGTGCAGCAGCTGCGTAAACACCACGCCGGTTTGCAAGCCCGAGTTATCGCCCTCCAGCGTTATCTCCTGGTTGATAACAGGGTTATTTATGTTGGACAGCTTTGCGAAAAATGCCCCGCGAAAATGCGTCTGCACCGAATCGACCGAGAGGAAGCGGTACTTGGCATACACGCTGCCGCCCTCAAAATGCTGGGTGGTGTAGTAATAGTCTCCGGCGTAGAGCGAGGCGTGCAGCATTAAATTCCTATTGGCACCGTACATCACCTCGAGCGTGGTGCGCGTTTTATAGGTTGGTTTAAAATAGCCCTGGTTTTCGAGGCGGATGCCCAGGCTCCCGGTGGCCATATTGCTGGCAGGCTCGGTATTTACATACAGCTCCTGCGCAAATACGGGGCAGGCCATGCCAGCAAGGCACAGCGCCGCCAATAGTAAGCGCTTCATAAATTGCGTTTATAAAGCTTAAATAGCTACGTGGTAGGTCCTGCCGCCGGTGCTTGATTTACCTGCATCGGCAAGCGTGCCCAGGTATTTTTTGGAGACCGATTTTGGCGCGAAACCTTTGTCCACAATGGTAACCGCAACCTGTCCTTCGGGCTGTTTTGCCGCATTCATCAGCTCAAAGCTGTCGCCACCGTAGCTAAAGCGGTTATCGGCAACTTTTACATTGGTGAAATCGAAAGTGGCTTTAAGGGTGTTTACAAAAAAGCCTGCGTCTTTCACGCTCTTGCTAATCTGATCGAAGTTTACCTGTTCGCCGGTTTTAAAGGTAATCAGGTACGTGTTGCGGATCAGGTCGGTTTTAATTTCGCTGATAAAAGGCAGTTTTTGTAAAGCCTTTTCGGTGGCTTTGGCGCACAGGGCGCAGGTAAGGCCGCTAACCTGCAGCTCGGCTTTGGAAAATTGGGCCCTGGCAACGCCAGTGGTTAATGTCAGCAGGACTAAAAATATTTTGAGGGTCTTCATTGTCGATTAAAAATTAAAGATAAAGAAATTGAATTAATTGTTCGCAATTGCGAAATGGCATTATTCAATAGCAATCAAACACGAAGCGTGCAGTTCTTCAAAAAAACAGGAACGCCGCCAGGCGATGGGTCCGGCAAATCTTTGTATAAAATGGCGACTAAAAATGCCGGTTTTGCCTGGTAATAGTTATCAGCAAAAACCACGGCAGGCAGGCTAACCCCAAACACTTTGGCAAAAATGATGGTTGCGCCGCCTTTGTGGGCATCCTTAACCTTTACCACAAGGTGCGTGTCCTTGCAGCAATCCATTTTAACGCCAGGGGCGCTGCAGCCTTTTACCGGCGCATTTATACTTACCGCAAAAAGGTGATTAAAGCAGTAATGCACATTGACCGCGAAACCGCTTACCGTAACCAGGTACAGTAAAGCAATTGCCGATATGCCTATGCGTTTAATCATATTCAAAGATAGGGGTTAGCTTGGGGATTGCAAAGGAGCGGGAGGAAAATGACAAATGGTAATGTGCGTTTTGGCTTAAGTCGAACGCTTATTAAAAATACACCTTAACTATTTGATTTTCAAAAACCTTTTTATAATTTAGTCATAATTACCTAAACTGTAATTCAGCATCGCTTAATTTGATTGCTTGTCACAGTTAACCTGTTCCATCACTTATTTGCCGGACTTTGATAAGTTATATCACGTCACAATAACACCGTAATAAATACACCTTAACCAATACAATTCCGGGCAAGCCGGCAAACCAATAATTGATATTCTAAAAAAATGAAACGATTTTTACTTGTTTTTGCCGCGGTGGCTGTAGCTGCGGCATTGTCTGGCTGCGAACACGCTAAGGTTTCTGATGGTCACGATATACAGGCGTATTGCATTATCGGTGTTATCGTGGTGTTATCTTACGTACTGAGCAGGTACACCAATATGCTTCGCGACGAAATCACCGACTGCGACCAGTTTGATGAAGCAGTGTCAAAAGTGCAGCGCCGCACAAAAACCAAATTACAAAATAAAAAAAGCCCTTTCAGCCTCGCAAAAACACAGTTTGCCGCGTGGACGGTCATTATTGCTTCGTCGTATATTTATTTGTCGCTGACCAAGGGCGACTGCGCCGATGGCGCTATCAATAAAACCGCGCTGGTATTAATGGGTATCGGCACCGGCATCCTGACGGCAGCCGCCATTATTGATAAACGTGAAGAGCTTGATAACCGGCCGCGGCATCAAAATCGCCCCTCGAAAGGTTTTTTCTCAGATATTTTATCAGACCACAACGGCGTGAGCATACACCGGTTCCAGAATTTTGTGTGGACCTCGATAGCCATGATTGTGTATATAATGAAAGTGGCCCACGTGCAAAGCGGCTGCGTAATGCCCGAGTTGAGCGATACTTTGCTGGCTTTAACCGGCATAAGTGGCGTTACCTTTTTAACAATGCGGGCTTCCGAAAATAAGCCGACTGTAGAAAGTGCGCCGGAAAATGTAGCTGCGGAGAATGTTGCTGATGCGCCTGCGCCTGTTATCAACCCGGTTGAGGTTGTTAGTACTACTGCGCCTGTGGGTAATAACCCTGTAAGCGGGGCGTGAT
>JBDUDE010000861.1:0-4928 GCA_040003105.1 Mucilaginibacter sp.
TTAAAGCTTCAAAAGCCAGGGATTTTGTATACCCACTGGTTCCGGCGGGAAAATTTTCTTCCTCTGAATTTCTTACAAAATTTAAAAAGAGGTGGTTGAGGTTATTACTGCTACTAATACAATTTTTACCTTCAATTAATAGCTTAATGAACCATTGCAACTTCATTGCGTAATAGCGCAACACGAAATTAAGCTCTATTGGTTTGCCCCATTCAAACCCTAAAATACTGTGCATCATGTCGTACACTTCTTCGGTAATAATCTTACCGTCCAATCTTTCAGGATGCAAAGGAAATATAAAATCGTCGCTTGCTTTAATCGCTTCACCGATTTTCTCGCCAAATTTACTGTTGTAAGGGTCGCTGGCATTTTCATCTCGTTGTGTTATCGACATTAACCCTTCATCCAATAGTATCTTATAGTCTTCATGAAAAGTCTTCGGGACAAATGGAAAATCTTCGGTTCCAGCAAATTCAAATTTCCCATTTGTCTTTTCAAACTTCGGCGAATAAAAAACGTCGCTAACTATATTTATCTTATCGTAATATAAAGCAAGTAGCTTTATTTCATTTGCAACTTTTGGGGTGATATCTGAATTGTAATAGATTTCTCTCATTGCACGATTGTATGCGTTATATGAACAACTGATAATTCCAAACTTCTGACATAAACGCCCGGACGTTATCTATTAAGCTGTTATATTTTGTAAGTGCTTCGTTTTCTAATTCAATTTTTAATCTCCCTCTTTCGTCGTCATAGGAGCGATACGCAATATTACATTTCCTCAATACCCATTCAATATCGTTAAAGGTGAATTTATATTCTGCGTCAATCTTCGGTAATGAATAGTCCGAAAGACAGGTCTTTCTCAATTTTCCGTTATCACTCCAAAGCAAATATCGTTTATCCTTGTCTCTGATATATCCAAAAAATCTGTCGCCAATAAAATCTAAATTTTCATCAAAGCAAGTCCTTATTTCAATTTGATTGAAGATCGACTTGGTTAATTTCTTGTTTTTTAAATTAATGGTCTTGATTTCCACGTCTAATGGCGAAGCAGTCATGAAATTTTATTAAAGGTTAATGTCTTCGGTTTATCAGTAACTAATATATGAAATGTTATTAAATCATCAGTAGGCAGTTGGCTAAACCTTGAATGCGGCCAATGGTCATGTTTCACATTCGCAAAACTAATATTCAATCCCTAAATCGCGGTTTATATCGCGTTGTTTCTGGTCGCGTTCCTGTTTTAAGCGTTGCATGGTCTGCCGCACTTTATACTCTTTCTTACCAGCCTCCAATCCTTTGACAAAATCCTTGTTGTGGTCTTTCGAGTTAATCATCTTATCCAACAATTGCGGGTCGTGTTCGCTTAAGGCACGGGCATTGTGAAAGCCGTTTTTATATTCGCGAGTGAAGTCCTTGCGCGGGATGCCCCGGTCAAACTCCTGCTGATCTCTGGCGACCTCCATCGTTTTTACGAACGCGCTATTTTTATTACTTTTAATAATCTGCTCTAACAGTTTCGGCTCATGCGCACTGAGGGTATAGCCGATGTTATAAGCGCGTATTTCTCTTTTTTCTTCCTCTGTGGGCATAATCAAATAAATGCTATAAGTTAAAATCTAATCTTGATACAAGAGCTTGCCGTTCTCATCGATATAAACGGTTTCATCTCCTAACTCTTCTAATAAACTTTGCAAAATCAAGAATTCACGATCATCAATTCCCAAAACCTCGACTTGATAAATATGATCTGTTGCAAGTGTTTTCTGGTATTCAGATTTGATATTTGCTTCGATTGTATAGCTTGTTTGTGTGATGCGGCAAATTTTGTTATCCATTCTGCTATCAACAGTCTCGCAGAAATAAGATTTTAACACTTTGAACATGTATTGAAAAGCGCCTTCTTTAATCCTTTTGGGGTATATTGTGATACTCATAATGATTGCTGTTAAAAAGTTTCGCGTGAATGTTCGTTTAAATATTCTTGGATGCTTTCCGCGTCATACAGAATAAGTTTTTTAGATGGCTGGCTGTAACGAATTGCGCCCTTGTCGCGCATATCCTGCAAGGTGGATGGGCTTTTTATCCGTAGCATCCTCATGGCTTCCTCGCCGGAAATCCATTTGTCCTGTTTAATATTGTGCTGGTCTTTTAGCCTTTCATAAACTTTTTCAAGCAATTCATAAAAGGCGGGTTCCTGTAAGCAAATGACTTCCATGCGATGATAAAGCTTTTGGTTTTATCAAAAAAAACGAATGGTTTTGATTGCGCAAAAATCGCTGGAAAATATACGGGTTGTGCCGTTGGGCAATAATTCGGTGTTATTCAGGGTTATTTGGAAGCAATAGAAAATATAAATGGCACTGAATAAACCCGGCTGGTGTTGTACCATTGTTGTACCAAACGAAAAAACGGCTACACATTTTACTGTGTAACCGTCTGATTTTGAGTGTGGTATCAGCTGGGATCGAACCAGCGACACAAGGATTTTCAGTCCTTTGCTCTACCGACTGAGCTATGATACCGACCCTTTTGGGACTGCAAATGTAGCGTTTTTTTTATTTTAGGATGATTTTTTTTGAAAAAAGTTTGTTAGGGGTTGAAACGTTGTAAAGTTGGAAGGTTGTAAAGTTAATTTCTGAGGATTTTGAAAACCGGAATTTGCTAAACATCAAATAGATAACATTGTTTATAACATTACAACCTTAAAACATTTCAACTTTACAACAAATCGTATAACTTTGAAAAAATTACTATGCACGCATAATGATTGCACAAATACTGTTTATCATCATCCTGGCTTTGGCCATTTACCTGTTCAGCAAAAATGTGGGCAAGGTTAGGCGTAATATTCTGTTGGGACGAGATACCGACCGCTCGGATAGCCCCGCGTTACGGTGGAAAACCATGGCAAAAATAGCCCTTGGCCAAACCAAAATGGTGAAACGCCCGCTGGCAGCAGTGATGCACTTTTTTATTTATGTAGGCTTTATCATTATTAACCTGGAAGTGCTGGAGATAATGATTGACGGAATTTTTGGCTCGCACCGCATATTTTCAAAGCCGCTGGGCAGCCTGTATGGCTTGTTGATAGGCGGATTTGAGTTTTTGGCCATTTTGGTGCTTACAGCCTGCGTGGTGTTTTTGTGCAGGCGGAATATCGCCCGGCTTAAACGCTTTAGCGGTACGGAGATGACCGAATGGCCAAAATCTGACGCCAACTATATCCTCATCATCGAAATACTGTTAATGACGGCCTTTTTAACCATGAACGCTGCCGACCATAAATTGCAGCTGTTAAATTTTGGGCATTATATTAAAGCGGGCAGTTTCCCGGTAAGTTCAATACTTAGTCCGCTGCTGCCGGATAGCGCTGCGGGGCTTGAACTTGTTGAGCGGGGTTGCTGGTGGTTCCACATTATTGGTATACTGGCATTTTTAAATTATTTACCTTATTCAAAGCATTTTCATATCCTGCTGGCGTTTCCGAACACGTATTACTCGAACCTGCACCCGAAAGGCGAGTTTACAAACATGGCATCGGTAACTGGTGAGGTAAAGGCTATGCTCGACCCATCATTTGTGCCCGAAACTACCGGCGATCCGCAGCGCTTTGGTGCAAAAGATGTAACAGACCTCACCTGGAAAAACCTGATGGAAGCCTACACCTGTACTGAATGCGGCCGGTGTACTTCGGTTTGCCCGGCTAATATTACCGGCAAGCTGCTATCCCCGCGCAAAATAATGATGGATACCCGAGACAGGATAACCGAGGTGGGCAATAACATTGATAAGCATGGCAAAGATTATACCGACGACAAAACCCTGCTGGATAACTACATTACCCGCGAAGAGCTTTGGGCCTGTACAACCTGCAATGCCTGTGTTGAGGCCTGCCCGGTAAATATTAACCCGCTTGAAATTATTACCGAACTGCGCCGCTATGCGGTGATGGAAGAATCGCAGGCGCCGGCAAGCATTAACAATATGTTTGGTAATGTGGAGAATAACGGCGCACCATGGAAATATAGCCCGGCAGACAGGTTGAATTGGAAAGAGAGTTCATAGTTGATGGTTAATAGTTCATAGCCGCTATTGCTATGAACAAAACTTTTTACTATCAACTATGAACCATGAACTATGAACCAAAGGAAAATGAACAATGAACCATTAACTATCCGCACTATGGCCGAAATGGCTGCTGAAGGCAAAAAACCAGAGATATTGTTTTGGGTGGGTTGTGCCGGCAGTTTTGACGAGCGGGCGCAACGGATTACAAGAGATATTTGCAAGATATTAACCCACGTGGGTATAAGCTTCGCCGTGCTTGGTACCGAGGAAAGCTGCACCGGCGACCCTGCCAAACGTGCAGGTAACGAATTTTTGTTCCAGATGCAGGCAATGGCTAATATACAGGTGCTGGATGCGTACGAGATAAAAAAGATTGTAACTGGTTGCCCGCATTGTTTTAATACGATAAAAAATGAATACCCCGGCCTCGGCGGCAATTACGAGGTGATACACCATTCGCAACTGATACAGCAACTGATTGACGAAGGCAAACTAAAGGCAGAAGGTGGTGAAAGCTTTAAAGGCAAAAAAATCACTTACCACGACCCTTGTTACCTGGGCCGCGGCAACAATGTTTACGAAGCGCCACGCAAAGCGTTGGAAATTTTAGATGCCGACCTGGTTGAAATGAAACGCTGCAAAAGCAATGGCCTGTGCTGCGGCGCAGGTGGCGCGCAAATGTTTAAAGAACCTGAGAAAGGTAATAAGGATATCAACGTGGAGCGTATGGCCGATATACTTGAAAGTAAAGCCACCGTTGTTGCTGCCGCCTGTCCATTTTGCATGACCATGCTGCGCGATGGCGTTAAGCACGAAAATAAAGAACAGGAAATACAGGTGCTGGATATTGC
>JBDUDE010000257.1:0-4923 GCA_040003105.1 Mucilaginibacter sp.
TTCAGCAAATAAACCAGGGAGTTCCTTAAGGCTTCGTTATCTTCGTATATTAATAATTTTTGATCCATTGTTTCTCGCCTTAACTCTTTTGAAATATACCGAATTTCTCAAGTCGTTTTTTCTTTACAGGAATGGATACGCTAAAAAATGTGCCATTTTCTGATGTCATCACCAAATTACCGTTCCATTTTTCGACCCTGCTCTTAATGTTTTGCAGCCCGTTTCTTCCCTTGTTTATCGAGGCAGGGTCAAATCCCCGTCCGTCATCTTTAATTTCCAGGCAAAGCTCGTCTTTGTCGGTCTTGAGCTCTATCGATACAAACCTGGCAAATGCATGCTTCCGTATATTATTTAAAATCTCCCTGAATATTAAAAAGATATCCCTTTGTTTTTCGTGCGATAGCGCCTGGTCCGAAAATCCCTCTTCAACATTCATATGGTAATTCACGTCGTTACTGTCAAATATATCGCCTGCGTACCGACGCATTCTTACCTGCAGGGTACCCTGGTCGTCGGGTTTGGTTTTCATGTTCCAAACAATTTCATCGAGCGCTTCCGTCGATGCCAGCAATTCTTCGCGAATGTCGGTCAGATGGTCTTTTTCAGTACGGCCACCAATAGCCGGATTTTTAATCAGTTCGGTTAAAAACTGGATATTTGTTAACCTTGATCCTATATCGTCATGCAAATCTCTTGCAATCGAGGTCCGCATTTTGTCCATTTCGATAATAGCCTTTGCCTTTTGCATGGTGCGGGTACGATAGGCTGCAAGCACAATCACCATCAATACAAGTGATGAAACTGTTATTGCAGAATATTTGAATGTGCGTTGTTTCTCAAAGTAGGCCCGGCTTATTTTCTGGTCTTTTTTCAGCAGCACAATTTCCTGTTCCTTACGTTCCACCACAGATTGTTCCTCCAGCTTTTTTATCTGTAGCGTTAGTTCGTTGTTCTGAATGCTGTCAACAGTTTTATGGTATTTTTCATTATAGGTTAACGCTTTTTCGAAATCTTTTTGGCCAGAGTAAAACTTCGAAAGGTATTTGTAGCTATTAAGTTCCTGGTTTTTGTCACCGTGTTTTATTGCCAGGTCAATGTCCTTGAGCATTTTTTCTTCAGCCTTCTTTTTTTCCCGGTAATCTGATTGTAAGAAAATAATTTTGGCGTCAATTGCCGCAACTGCCCCGTTGTCTCCCGATTTTGTTGCTACTAACTTTGCTTTAACAAGATAGGTTATTGCGTCTTTCGGCATATTCATATCCACGTAGGTGTTTGCAATTTCCCGCAGAATATTTGGTTGCTCTGTTAAAATATTCATCTCCTGGTCTACCTGCAAAGCAGTATTAAGCTCTGCCAACGCCTCTTTATATTCTTTAAGGCCATGGTAAATAACGCCAAGACTAAAGGTTGCAGTCACAGCGCCCCGTTTATCGACAATCGCCTTCTTCAATGCCTGGGCTTTAAGCGCATATGGCAGTGCCTGCTTATAAAGATGCAGCTCAATAAAATCGTTCGAAATCCCCTGGTAGCAAAAAGCTTCCCCTTTTTGGCTGCCGATTTTTAAAAAAAGGCTCAGCGATTTCAAATGGTAAGTTAATGCCTTTTTAAAATCGCCCAGGTTAATATAAGTATTCCCGACATTTAACGACTGGCCTGCAGCCGATTCCGTATTCGCAACAGATGGGCCAAGCTTTGTTATCAATTCGAGTGCAATTAATAGATGCTGCATAGCTGTCTTGTAATTGCCCTCCATTTTATAAAACAAGCCGGCAGCACTATGATAATTCATTTTCATCTTTATCCCTTCCTGCGTATTATCAGGGCCGTTATCAGCAAGCAATTTCGTCTCATTTAAACAGATCCTTGAACTATCTATCATACCTGTATTGAAATAAATAGTTACCAATTGAGCATACGCATTGCTTAAAAGCCGGGGGAGATTAAACCTGGGGGCTAACTTTATTACCTTGTATGAATAATTTTTGGCTGCAGTCATATCGTACCTGGTTAACGCGCTCGAAAGCCTGTTCATGGTTACACATTCTTCCTCTGTGTTTTTGTGTGCCACAATTGCTTTTTTCAAACTATCGATAACCGGGCTCTGTGCATATAGCGGTGCCGAAAAAACAATTAAAATAAAAAAGACAATTTTGAAAAAGCGCATGGTGAATAATTTAGGGAATTACATTTCCCCCTAAATCTACTATTTTATTAAAATAATACGCCACCCTGTTTCTTAAATATTAAATAATATTATTTACTACTAATATAACCCTGGTAAACACTGGTTTTGAAGACAGCACCGCAGCCCCACCGAAGCGGGACCGGGTGTGTCATTCTCCCTAATCAATTATCATTAATATTTTAATAAGATGTATCCTGTTTTGCGTATTAATTTACCCTTGTCGTTATACTCCAGTTGGTAAAAATAAGTACCTGCCTGCAGCAGCTTGCCATTAATGTTCGACTGCCCGTCAAACACCCGCGATACGTTATCATATCCTTTTACACTGTATACCAGCATACCGCTGCGGCTCATTACCTGGAAGGTATTTTGCGGGTAGTTGCCGATATTGGTTATCTCCAGTACATCGCCTATGCCGTCACCATTGGGTGATATGCCCTGTTTTACCATAGGCGCCGCAGCTGTTTCAAGCGGTGTTTCGTCAATTTTGGCGGCAAAGCCAGGCGTGGTGGTTGTCGTGATGTTTACGATTGCCGCATCGCTGCCATAGGCATTGTAAGCGGTAACCGTATAGTTTGTTGCTGCACTGGCTGCAGTTGGCGTACCGCTAATGGTACCCGTTGTGCCGGCGAACATTAACCCAGGAGGTAAGGCCGGGCTTATGGTATAGCCGGTAAGGATGACTTTGCGCACCTGGTGCCCTGCATAATCAGAAACGTACAGGTTCCCTGCATCATCGGCAGCCACACCCCGCGGGTCATTGAACTTAGCCGATACGCCGGTGCCGTTAACAGAACCTAAGGTGCTGCCCGCCAAAGTGGTTACCACCCCTGCCGGGGTTATCCTGCGGATAAGGTTATTCCCCCTGTCGGCCACATAGATATTTCCTGCCGCATCCAGCGAAAGGGCGAAAGGGTTTTTAAAGCTTGCTGCCGTACCTGTGCCGTTTACCGCACCGGCCACGCCGCTGCCTGCCAGGGTGGTTACCACGCCTGCCGGGGTTATTTTACGGATAAGGTTATTGGTATAGTCTGCCACATATACAGTACCTGATGCGTTCGTAGCTACTGCTGCCGGGCCGCTAAAACTGGCTGCCGTACCTGTGCCGTTTACTGCACCTGCCGCACCGCTGCCGGCAAAGGTGGTTACCACGCCTGCCGGGGTTATCTTGCGGATGAGGTTATTGATGATGTCGGCCACAAAAAGGTTCCCGGCCCCGTCAACTGCCAGCCCGCGGGGACTGTTGAAGGTGGCTGCCGTACCCGTAGCATTCACTGCGCCCGCTGCGCCACTGCCTGCAAAGGTAGTTACCACCCCGGCCGGTGTTATTTTGCGGATAAGGTTATTGCCGCTGTCGCCCACATAAACGTTGCCTGCGGCATCAGTTGCTATGCCTACCGGGGTTTTGAATGTTGCTGCGGTACCCGTTCCGTTTACTGCACCTGCTGCGCCGCTGCCGGCTAGGGTGGTGGCCACGCCCGCAGGCGTTATTTTACGGATAACATTGCCGGTATAGTCTGCCACGTAGATGTTCCCCGCTGCATCGGCAGCCATAGTGGTAAGCCCGTTAAAGGTTGCCGCAGCACCCGTACCATTGGCCGAGCCTGCTGCCCCGCTGCCTGCAAGGGTGCTTACATCGCTGTAAATGGTAGCCGGTACCGCGCTGCCGGTGCTGCTTGGCGACAGGGCTGCGATAGCGCTGCCGGTGGAATAGGTATGCGGAGTGGTGTAGCTGATGCTGGGCGGAGGAGTGGAACTGATGGTGATATTCACTATTGCCGCATCGCTGCCATAGGCATTGTAAGCGGTAACCGTATAGTTTGTTGCTGCACTGGCTGCAGTTGGCGTACCGCTAATGGTACCCGTTGTGCCGGCGAACATTAACCCAGGAGGTAAGGCCGGGCTTATGGTATAGCCGGTAAGGATGACTTTGCGCACCTGGTGCCCTGCATAATCAGAAACGTACAGGTTCCCTGCATCATCGGCAGCCACACCCCGCGGGTCATTGAACTTAGCCGATACGCCGGTGCCGTTAACAGAACCTAAGGTGCTGCCCGCCAAAGTGGTTACCACCCCTGCCGGGGTTATCCTGCGGATAAGGTTATTCCCCCTGTCGGCCACATAGATATTTCCTGCCGCATCCAGCGAAAGGGCGAAAGGGTTTTTAAAGCTTGCTGCCGTACCTGTGCCGTTTACCGCACCGGCCACGCCGCTGCCTGCCAGGGTGGTTACCACGCCTGCCGGGGTTATTTTACGGATAAGGTTATTGGTATAGTCTGCCACATATACAGTACCTGATGCGTTCGTAGCTACTGCTGCCGGGCCGCTAAAACTGGCTGCCGTACCTGTGCCGTTTACTGCACCTGCCGCACCGCTGCCGGCAAAGGTGGTTACCACGCCTGCCGGGGTTATCTTGCGGATGAGGTTATTGATGATGTCGGCCACAAAAAGGTTCCCGGCCCCGTCAACTGCCAGCCCGCGGGGACTGTTGAAGGTGGCTGCCGTACCCGTAGCATTCACTGCGCCCGCTGCGCCACTGCCTGCAAAGGTAGTTACCACCCCGGCCGGTGTTATTTTGCGGATAAGGTTATTGCCGCTGTCGCCCACATAAACGTTGCCTGCGGCATCTATGGCTATGCCTACCGGGCCTTTAAATGTCGCTGCCGCGCCTGCGCCATTTGTAGCGCCTGCTGCACCGCTGCCGGCCAGGGTTGTAACCACGCCTGCCGGTGTTATTT
>JBDUDE010000745.1:0-4906 GCA_040003105.1 Mucilaginibacter sp.
CAAACCAATTTTCAGCAAGCCTACAAAACCCAATTTGCCGACAGGAGCTACCTTTACAGCAGCAACTTTATATCGTTCAGCAACAGTACGCAGCAGGCTCACAAAAACATCAACCCGCCATTTGCGCAAAGTATATTTTTATCTTACAAAACGGCGGTGTCGGGGTTAACGGCCAACCAGTTCCTGGCATCAGGCAGCTTTTATTTCCCGGGATTGGTGGCTAACCACAGTTTTGTAATCAGTGCCGCACATCAGCAAAAAAATAAAAACAGTGTCATTAGCTTTTCAAACGATTTTCCATTCTCGCGCGGCTACCAGGCCGAAAACCTGTATGATATGAACAAACTTGGCGCAAACTACCGCTTCCCGATCGCCTATCCGGATGCCGGTGTTGCCAACACCATTTACCTGATGCGCATACGCGGCAACGCCTTTTACGACTACACCCGCGCCACCGACTTTTTTACCAGCGGCGCCCAATTTAAAGGTACATTCCGCTCCACCGGCGCCGAGATTTTTTTCGATACCCGCTGGTTTAACCAGGCATCCATCAGTTTTGGCGTGAGGTATAGCCGCTTGATTGATGAGGATATTTTTGGTGGCAACGGACGTAACAGGTTTGAATTGATTGTGCCGGTGACGATATTTTGAGGATGAGATTTACGAAGTTTAAAAAACTTCGTAAATCTGACGACACCCGCTTTCATCTTTATAGTATCTTTGACCTAATGAAACGCGTTATCCCTTTTATAATAATCGCCTCCTGCTTTTTCGGTTGCTCGCATCCAAACTATAAAGTAAATGCCATCGAATACCTGAAAAAAAACGTACCCAACCCGACGTCGGTAGATACCATCAGGTTTCTAAAACCCGATAGTACTTATACTACTTTTCATGATAACCCCGAGTATCGCGTGTTAATGGTTGCGCTTAATAACTTCTACATCAATGCCGATTCGGCTAAAATTAAAGAAACCAGGGCTTTGATTAAGGAAAAGGAAAACTCGTACAAAAACAAACTAACCGGCTGGGACGTACGCCTTATATACAAAGCAAAGGATAAAAAGGGTGTAATGAAAACTGATACCTGCCGGTTTTTGTTCGATTCCACGTTAACAGGTGTGCGGGATTTGAATGGGGTGGATATAAAATAACCTGGCTGTTTTCGTCTTTCGGACGTCCGGGCTTTTCCGACTTTCGGACTAATCTCTGCTTTCCGGTAAAACAATCCTAAACGTCGAACCTTTACCCACCTCGCTTTCAACCTCAATTTTGCCGTTGTGCTTTTCAATTATCTGTTTCACAATGCTCAGGCCAAGCCCGGTTGACTGTTCGCCTTTTAAGCCGGTACGACCCGCTTTTGAGAATGGTGTGAAAATTATCGGCAACATATTTGGGGGAATGCCTAAACCGCGGTCTTTTATTTCAATAATGATGTTTTTGTTGCGCTTGCTGATAAATACTTCAATCTTGCTTTTTTCTTTCGAAAACTTTAGCGCGTTACCAATCAGGTTATCCAGCACGCGGGTAAACTTTTCGTGGTTTATTTGCGCGTAGGCAGGGTTTATCGAGCTTATCAGTTCAATGGCGTTTCTTGCTTCTTTTTGAAGCTTCCAAACGTCGATATTCTGCTGCACAACGGCATTAAGTTCGGTTTTAACAGTTATAAACTCGCCTGAATTATCATTTCTGGCCGATTCAAGCAAGTCGTCAATAATCGTACGTGCCCTTATGCACGACGCTTTCATCAGGTTAAGCGTGTCCTGCGTATCAGCGTTAATATCTTCCATTTCCATCATCATGGCCAGCGTTTCAACGGCGGCGATGGGATTACGTAAATCATGAGCTACGGTGCTCAGCAGCTGGCTTTTAAATTCACTTGCGTGCTCAATTTCGAGGTTTTTTTCGCGTATTTCGTTCACCTGCATCCAGTAGTTGGCCTTGTACGAGAAAAAGTACCGCGATATCCAGTAAAACCCACCCAGTAAAATAACCGATACCATTTGATTATAAATCATTTCGGTAGGGTCGGTGTGGGCGTGTATCAACAGCGAAGTGAACAATAGCTCAACGGAAATGATGAGTATAATGGTCTCGTAGTACTCAAAAACGCAGAGTACGCCAATTACAGTTAGTGATATAAGGTAAAGTATTAATGCGTTGCGCGGATTCGCTGTGGCTATAAAGCTGCTGAACATACCGCAGACGATGATGTACAACGCAAATACGAAAACAAACAACGACATTATGGCAGTCGCCTTTTTGTTTTTGTTGAATTCATCTATCAAAAAATTGCTGATAATATAAAACACCAGGGCCGAACCCATAAACACCCAATTAGTGATATCAAACTCGGGGAAGTTTTCGGCCTTGGTTAAACTGAGCGGGAAAATAAGGTACAAAGCCCTGATGGCTACGTTTAATACTAAAAAAATAACGGCCCCTACACGCACCGAAGACAGATTTTGGTTCGTGTAGTAATCGCGGTAAGCATTTTTATGCTTGCCGGTAAGGTCCTTAAATAAATATTTATTCAAAACGTTTTTGTTATTAGGGCGAACCAAAAATAAAGTTTTTTTAACTAAGTAACGCTTTCGATAAGGAGAATTTAGAGAATGAAAAATTGGCGGGCGATTTTATTTTTAGCCGACAATTTAGCAGGTTAACGGGTGTGGCAGGGGAATTGATGGTGTTGCGTTGATTAGGTTGCCGGGGTTTAATGGTTGGTTATTTGAAGACGCAAAACCCGGCTGCCAATCAAAATCAAACAAAGACATTCCCATGAATTTTAACAATTTTACCATAAAAGCGCAGGAAGCCGTTCAAAAGGCTTCGGAAATTGCAGTTGGCAACCAGCAGCAGGCCATTGAAACTGCGCACCTGCTTAAAGGTTTATTGCTGGTTGATGAAAACGTTGTATCGTACCTGTTGAAAAAACTAAACGTAAATATTAACCGGTTAAACGAGACGCTGGATACACAGATTGCCTCGTTCCCAAAAGTTAGTGGCAGCAACGCTTATTTATCATCAGGCTCAAATTCGGCTTTGCAAAAGGCTACTGCGTATTTAAAGGAATTTAAAGATGAGTTTGTATCGGTTGAGCATATTTTGTTGGGTTTATTATCGGTAAATGATAAAACCAGCACCGCTTTAAAAGATTACGGCGTAAACGAAAAGGACCTCAAAAAAGCTATTGTTGCCTTGCGCGGAGATAACAAGGTAACCGACCAAAACGCCGAAGCAACTTACAACGCATTAAACAAATACGCCCGTAACCTTAATGAGTATGCCGAATCGGGCAAGCTCGACCCGGTTATAGGTCGCGATGAAGAAATTCGCCGAGTTATACAAATACTTTCGCGCCGTACAAAAAATAACCCCATACTGGTTGGTGAGCCGGGCGTTGGTAAAACAGCAATTGCCGAGGGTATTGCCTTCCGTATTATTAAAGGCGACGTGCCCGAAAGTTTGAAAACAAAAACCGTTTACTCGCTAGATATGGGTGCTTTAATTGCGGGCGCCAAATATAAAGGTGAGTTTGAGGAACGTTTAAAAGCGGTAATAAAAGAAGTTACCCAGGCCGATGGTGAAATCATCATGTTTATCGACGAGATACATACACTGGTAGGTGCAGGCGGCGGCGAAGGTGCGATGGATGCGGCCAATATATTAAAGCCTGCCCTGGCCCGTGGCGAGCTGAGGGCAATTGGCGCAACTACCTTAAACGAGTACCAGAAGTTTTTTGAAAAAGATAAAGCTTTGGAACGCCGTTTCCAGATGGTGTTGGTTGGTGAGCCTGATACTGCCGATGCGATTTCTATTTTGCGCGGATTGAAGGAGCGTTACGAAACACACCACAAGGTGCGGATAAAAGACGAGGCCATCATTGCCGCCGTTGAAATGTCGCAACGCTATATTTCCGATAGGTTTTTACCGGATAAGGCCATCGACTTAATGGATGAGGCAGCTTCTAAGCTACGCCTGGAAATGGATTCCGTACCCGAGGTTGTGGATGAGCTTGAACGCCGCATCATGCAGCTTGAAATTGAGCGCGAAGCTATAAAGCGCGAGCACGACGATAAAAAAGTAAAAGAGCTGAGCATAGAAATTGCCAACCTTTCGGCCGAACGTGATTCGCTGCGCGCCAAATGGCAGGGCGAAAAGGACTTGGTGGATGGTATTAACCAAAAAGTTGAACAGATTGAAAACTACAAGCTGGAAGCGGAACAAGCCGAACGTGCCGGTGATTATGGCAAAGTAGCCGAGTTGCGCTACGGTACCATTGTAAAAACCCAGCAGGAAGTTGAAGACCTGAAAAAGGCCCTGCTTGAAAACCAAAGCGACAGCCGCATGCTGAAAGAGGAAGTTACTGCTGATGATATTGCAGGCGTAGTTTCACGGTGGACAGGTATCCCGGTTTCGAAAATGATACAGAGTGAAAGAGAAAAGCTGCTGAGTTTGGAAGACGAATTACACAAACGCGTTGCAGGCCAGGGCGAGGCTATCGAAGCCATAAGCGATGCTATACGCCGCAGTCGTGCAGGTTTACAGGATAAGCGTAAGCCGATTGGCTCGTTCATATTCCTGGGGACTACAGGTGTTGGTAAAACCGAGCTGGCCAAAGCCCTTGCAGAATATTTGTTTAATGATGAGGGCGCGCTGATACGTATTGATATGAGCGAATACCAGGAACGCCACGCCGTATCGAGGTTGATAGGTGCGCCTCCGGGCTATGTTGGGTACGATGAAGGTGGTCAGCTAACCGAAGCCGTACGCCGCAAACCATACAGTGTAATATTACTGGATGAAATTGAAAAGGCACACCCTGATGTATTTAACATACTGCTGCAGGTGTTGGACGATGGCCGCTTAACTGATAATAAAGGTAGGGTGGTGAATTTTAAAA